>JAVBUK010000495.1:0-4101 GCA_031555345.1 Xanthobacteraceae bacterium
GGCCGTGAACACCAACGGCAGCAGCACCAGATGGGCGACCCCGAGCCACACGAACACCGAGCGCCAGCCGATCGTGACCAGGACCGCGGCCAGCACCGCCATCATCACCAGTTGGCCCACGCTCATGCCCGATCCGACCACCGCATTGGCGAACCCGGTGCGTTCGGGAAACGCCCGCGTGACCATTACGCCGACCGGAATGATCGAGGCGGCGCCGTTGCCGATGGCGAATATGACGCCGTAGAGCAGGAGCGCATGCCACGGCTCGCTCATCAGGCACATCATGCCGATGCCGATGCCGCTGACCAGCAGGCCGCCGCCCAGCACCAGGCGGGGATTGGCGCGGTCGGCGAACAGGCCGGCCGGACACATGGCGATCGCCGACACCACCTGGAACAGGGCGACCGCCAGGCCCAATTCACTGCGGCCCCAGTCGAACTCGGCGACCACCGGCTTGAGGGTCAGGCCGAGGGCGAGGCGCGCGCCGCCGCCGACGAACAACACGAGGAAACCAACGGAGAGGACGAGCATCGGGCCCGTCAGCAGCGGTATTCGGCGCACAGTGATGTTCCGGTTCCGGGGGGGACCCCTGGTCTATCCGGTTTCGGACGCCATGACCATGGCGTGCCGCAGGGACCGTTCGCCGCGGCATGGTTGTGTTCGGTCGAGGCGACCCCGATGCCATCGGCGCCGATCGCATCGGCACCGATTGCATCGGCGCGACGCCGCTTGGCGGAGGCGCGCGGACCCGCTACCTGTGCGGCACCGGCGTGCGGCCCGGACACCCGAGATCGGCGGTCCATGACCGGCGCTGCAGGCTGGCGATGCATGACCGAACAACCATGACCGACGACATACACGACGGCATTCCCTTCAACCTGTCATTCGCCCTGCCGCCCGGCCGGGTCGAAGAGGTGGTTCCCGGCGTGCGCCGGGTGTTGTGCAACAATCCCGGTCCGTTCACCTTCAAGGGGACGGTGAGTTACATCATCGGGCGCGGCCGGGTCGCGATCGTCGACCCGGGCCCCGACGACCGATGGCATGTGGGGACGCTGCTCGATGCGGTGCGGGGCGAGACCGTCGACGCGATCCTGGTCACCCACACCCACTGTGACCACTCTCCCGCCGCCGCACGGATCAAAGCGGCGACCGGTGCGACGGTGTTCGGCGCAGGACCGCACCGGCCGGCGCGGCCCCTGCATGTCGGCGAACTGGATCCGCTGGATTCGCACGGCGATATCGCCTTTCGGCCCGATCACGCCCTGGCCGACGGCGAGGTGGTGTCGGGGCCGGGGTGGGCGATCGAGGCGGTCGCGACCCCCGGACACACCGCCAATCATCTGGCCTATGCGTTGCGCGGCACGCCGGTGCTGTTGTCCGGCGACCACGTGATGGGCTGGTCGACCTCGGTAGTGGCGCCGCCGGACGGCGCGATGGGCGACTACATGGGTTCGCTGCTCAAGCTGCGCAGCCGCGACGAAAGCCTGTACCTGCCGGCGCACGGCGGGGCGATCCGCGACGCCCACGCCTTCGTCGGGTGCTACATCGCGCATCGGCGCGGTCGCGAGGCCGCGATCCTGCGCCGGCTGAGTGACGGGGCGCGCGACATTGCCAGCCTGGTGCGGGCGATCTATGTCGGCCTCGATCCGCGTCTGGTCGGCGCCGCCAACCTGTCGGTGCTCGCCCATCTCGAGGACCTGGTGGCGCGCGGCCTGGTGGCGACCGAGGGGCCGCCGTCGATCGCCGGGGTCTATCGCCGGGCCGGTTGAGCCGGTTTGGCGGCGGGCTTGGCCGGGCGGACCGGCGTCTCGGTCTTGTCCACCGTGGTGGCGTCGTCGATGTCCGCGATCAGCGTCCGCAGCCGGGCGGCGTTGGCGCCGAGA
Organism: Xanthobacteraceae bacterium; assembly: GCA_031555345.1. Taxonomy (GTDB): domain Bacteria; phylum Pseudomonadota; class Alphaproteobacteria; order Rhizobiales; family Xanthobacteraceae; genus Astrobacterium. Next base: position 1,884 of record JAVBUK010000495.1, read on the forward strand.
TCGTAGCGGCCGTAACGCGAGGACGAACGGGCGTCGACACGGGTGCCGTCCCGGATGCTGCGGATCCGCACCACCACGTCGGCCCGGAACCCCATGACGGGGGTGCGCGCCACCGCCTCGATCAGGCCGTCGCGCCGGTTCGGTTGCGGGGGGCGTTCGTTGATGATCTGCCAGCGTCGCTTGACGATGACCGCGCGCACTGCCGCGTAGGCGGCCGGCGCCGGCATGGCGGCCTCCAGCGGCTCGATGTCCGGATAGGCGGACCGCTGCAGTTCGGCGGCGTAAAGGCCCGCATAGGCGGCCGGATTGGCGTCGCGCGAGCGCAGGCGGGCGATTGCCTCGAACCGTGGCGGGTCGATCGGGTCAGTGGTGATGTCGGAGATCGGCGGCAGATGGTAGCCCTTGGCGCCGACATAGGCCGGGTAGGCCAGCAGGATCAATCCGATCAGGAAAGCCGTGACGGCGTGACCGAGGCCGCGCGCGCCGGTGTGCCAGATGACCGCGAACGCCACCAGGGCGAACAGGATCGCCACAATGGCCAGCAGCAGCGACGCGCCGAACGTCACCAGCACCGGAATCATGTCCAGCACGCCGGCGCGCTCGATGACGATGGCCAGCAGCGCCACCGGCCAGGCGAACATCGCAAGCCGCCGCGCCCAGATGGCGGCGCGTGAGGTCGGCTGTTCGGCAAGGCGACGACGGGGCGGCATTATGTTGCCCTACGCAATGGCGGCTCTACGCAATCCCAACGCCACGCAGTTCCAATACCAGGCAGTTCCAGTACCACGCGGTTCCAATACCACGCCAAGGCCGTGCCGGTGCAGCCGGTCCGGCGTCGTCCGGCAGGGCGGTCCCCGCCGGCGGCGTCAGCCGGTGACGTACCGCCCTCGGCTCGGCCGCCGGGTTCCGGAGCGGCCGCCCCGAATACATAGGCGCAACCGCGGTGCTGCGCCATCGGGATGCGCGGCGCCGGGACGGCGCTGCCCCGCGGTATTCCCGATCGGGGCTTTCCGCGGCGGCCGCAGCCTTACGCTGCGGCAGAAGGTTCCTCCGGCCCGCAACGGACGTCGGCAATTGTTTGTCAATCATCCGACATCCGGCAGATCCGGGGTCCGGATCGCGCCGGCCTGCGCCGCCGGTCGACGGGGCCGGCGTCAGGCGGCAATAACCTATGGTTCGGGGGCGCAGGGGCGTCCCATGCCGTCGCCCGCAACGGCTTCCGGTACCGACTTGTCGCCGCCATTCCAGCCGCCGCCGCCCGGACGCTGGTGATACAGAAATTCGGCGATGCGGGCCGCGATGGCCTGCATCTCGGCCAGCATCGGACGCAGTTGCACGCCCAACGACGTCATGCGGATCGGGTGACGACGCTCGAACAACCGGCCCCCCACCGCCTTCTCGAGACGCCGGACGGCGGTCGAGACGGACGGTTGGCTGACGCCGCAGGCTTCCGCGGCAAGGCTGAAACTCGCATGTTCGCATACGGCCAGAAAATAGCGCACCCGCACATCCCCGAGCGGAAACTCCTCCATCGGAGAAGTGTTCGGCACCGGTGGGTGCGTTTTCTCGACGTCGTTCACTCCTCGTCTCCCGATGATTCTATCGTTGTTTTTCCTTGAGCTGACGATGACGAAGGTATCAGTGTACGTCAATAACACACTTGGTGGTATTCTGTCATGAGGTCGCAGGGGGGCGAACAGGAAAAATAGCGGCTGGCTATCCGTGCTTACGGAGCGGAAACCCGGACCCGAAATGGCGCCTGGTCCGGATAGGGGCGGTCACCGGATGGGGTCGCCAGTCCGGCGCCCCCGTCAGGGGGGCCAGGTCACTTGTCCGGAGGTGGCGGTGTTGGCCGGGCCGCGACGGGCGAACGACCGGAGCGCCCTGCAGCCCGGCAAAATCCTTTGCGCTGCTTCGGCGTCGTCGAAACACCCGCCCGACGGGAGATGTCGCGCCCGGAGGATATCGTGCCGGTGGAATTTCCGCCGGCCAGCATATTCCGCCGATCGCCGCCGGTCCTATTATAATCATATTATGATTCATGCGGGGCTCCGGCCGCGACAGCCGGCGCGCGCTCCTTTGCGCCGGTGTGGTGCCGGCGGTCGATCGCGTCGCCCCGGCCGGTTGGAAACCGGCGGCGGAATCGGTAGCTTCTCCGGCGGGAGGTCGACTCGGATGAGATGGGTTTGTCGCGCCGGTCAGGCAACGGACCACGCTT
>JAVBUK010000025.1:0-5615 GCA_031555345.1 Xanthobacteraceae bacterium
CCACCGCGTCGCCACCCGGGGGCGGACCGTAGGCCTGCGCGGGCGGCGGACCATAAGCCGGCGGCGGGGGTGGCGGCGGCGCATAGGCCGGCTGGGGCGGCGGCGCATAGCCGGGCCCGTCGCAATAGCGTCGCGACACCCGCACCCAGTAACCGTCGGAACGCCGCAGGTAGCAGCCGTTATCGTGGTAATAGTAGCCGCCGCCGCGGGCCTGCCCCTGGGAGCCGATGATGGCGCCTGCGGCACCGCCGATCAGGCCACCGGCCACCGCCCCACGGCCACCGCCGGCGACACCCCCGATGATGGCCCCCGCCGCGCCGCCCAGCAGCGCCCCACCGAGCGGGTCCTGCGCGGCCGCTTCCTGGGCGGGCATGGCCAGCGCCAACGTCAACAGGGCGACCGCCCCAAAGCTGCGATACATTCGATGTCTCCCCGAGTGGATTCGGCTAATCAATATTCCAGAACGCGATGTCCGGAGCCAGAGCATTTTGGCCACCCTTCCCCCCGCCCGGCTGCAACTGCAGTATCCGCCACCCTTGTCGCGGACACCGCCCCTCGCCACCTCCGGGACCGACCGGAAGCCGGTCGCCCCTCACCGTCCGCATGATCCGAAGGCCGAGATGCCCACCGCGATTTCCGTCAAAAACCTGTCGAAGACCTATGCGTCGGGCCTCGCCGCCCTCAAGGCGATCGATCTCGACATCCGGCGTGGCGAGATATTCGCGCTGCTCGGCCCCAACGGCGCCGGCAAGACCACGCTGATCAACATCATCTGCGGCATCGTCAAGCCGAGCGCCGGGACCGTGACGGTCGACGGCCACGACATCATCACCGACTTCCGCGCCACCCGGTCGCTGATCGGCCTGGTCCCGCAGGAGCTCTACGCCGAGTTCCATGAGACGGTGTGGAACACCGCATCGTTCTCGCGCGGCCTGTTCGGCAAGCCGTCCGATCCCGCCCACATCGAAAAGGTCCTCCGGGCACTGGCGCTGTGGAGCCGGAAGGATTCCAAGATCATGACGCTGTCGGGCGGCATGAAGCGGCGGGTGCTGATCGCCAAGGCGCTGGCGCACGAGCCGAAGATCCTGTTCCTCGACGAACCGACCGCCGGCGTCGACGTCGAGCTGCGCAAGGACATGTGGGGACTGGTGCGGGAGCTGCGCGCCTCCGGCGTCACCATCATCCTCACCACCCATTACATCGAAGAGGCGGAGGAGATGGCCGACCGGGTCGGCGTGATCAACCAGGGCGAGATCGTCCTGGTGGAGGAAAAGACCGCGTTGATGCGCAAGCTGGGACAGAAGCGGATGACGCTCGAGCTGGAACAGCCGCTGCAAGCGTTGCCCGCCGCCCTCGAAACGCATCGCCTGAACCTGGCGGCGGACGGGCGTGAACTGGTCTATACCTTCGATACCGCGAGCGATCGTCAGAACGGCGAGCGGACCGGCATCACCGCCCTGCTCGACGACCTCAAGGCTGCCGGAATCCGCTTCAAGGACCTGCGGACCAGTCAATCGTCGCTGGAGGACATCTTCGTGAGCCTGGTGAAGAAGTGAGGGCACCATGAACTGGCACGCCGTCCGGGCGATCTACTGTTTCGAGATGGCCCGTACGTTCCGCACGCTGCTGCAGAGCATCGTGTCGCCGGTGCTCTCGACCTCGCTCTATTTCGTGGTGTTCGGCGCCGCCATCGGGTCGCGCATCACCCACATCGAGGGCGTCCCGTACGGTTCCTTCATCGTGCCGGGCCTGATCATGCTGATGCTGCTCACCCAGAGCGTCAGCAACGCGTCGTTCGGGATCTACTTTCCCCGTTTCATCGGCACCATCTACGAGGTCCTGTCCGCCCCGGTCTCGTGCGCCGAAATCGTGCTGGGCTACGTCGGCGCGGCCGCCTCCAAGTCGATCATCGTCGGCCTGATCATCCTGGCGACCTCGGCGCTGTTCGTGCCGATCTCGATCGAACACCCGGTGTTCATGGTCGCGTTCCTGGTGCTGACCGCCGTCACCTTCAGCCTGCTCGGCTTCATCATCGGCATCTGGGCCGACGGGTTCGAGAAACTGCAGCTGGTACCGCTGCTCGTCATCACGCCGCTGACGTTTCTCGGCGGTACGTTCTACTCGGTCGGCGTGCTGCCGCCGGCCTGGCAGGCCGTCGCCCTGTGCAATCCCGTCGTCTACCTGATCAGCGGTTTTCGCTGGAGCTTCTACGGCATTGCCGACGTCAACATCGGCGTCAGCCTGGCGATGACCCTGGTGTTCCTGACGGCCTGCATGACGATCGTGTGGTGGATTTTCAAGACCGGATACCGTCTGAGGAGTTAGCCGACGCAAGGAACCGGTGAGCTTCGGCTCGATTCCACCGGGCCCGCGCCCGGCGGTTCGGCGCTTCGACCGCCACCGGGGCTCCCTCGATCACCCGACGCCCAGGCCGAACGCCCGCACCGCGGGCACCAGTTCCAGCGCGCCGCGAAAGATCATCTCGCACGACACATAGAGGATGACGGCCAGCCCGCCATAGGCGATCCAGCGGTGTTTCTGCAGCAGGCGTCCCAGCACCGTCGCCGCGACCCCCATCAGGGCAACCGACAGGACGAGGCCGACGACCAGGATGACCGGGTGTTCGCGCGCCGCGCCCGCGACCGCCAGCACGTTGTCCAGCGACATCGAGACGTCAGCGACGACGATCTGGACAAGCGCCTGGGTGAAACTCTTCGGCCGCTCGGCACCGGCCCCCGGCTGGTGTGCCGCGGCATGGGTGGCGCGCAATTCGCGCCACATCTTCCAACACACCCACAACAGCAGGACGCCGCCGGCGAGCAGCAGGCCGAGCACCTGCAGCAACTGCGTCGCCACCACCGCGAACGCGATCCGCAGCACCGTCGCGACCAGCACGCCGATCAGGATGGCCCGCTTCTGCTGCTGCGCCGACAGTCCGGCCGCCGCAAGCCCGATGACGACCGCGTTGTCGCCCGCCAGGACCAGGTCGATCATGACCACCTGGAAGAAGGCGAGCGCAGCGTCGCTCGACAACAGTCCGCTCATCGCCGATCGCCGCGGTCGCGCATGGCGGCAGCGATCGGCGGCGGGTCCGGCCGATGCGGACGGCCGCCCCCCTGTGTTCGCCGCCGCGGGGCGTCATGCATGACCGGCATCAAAGCACCTCCCTCCTGGACCCACACGCGTCCCAATGAACCCGGGCCCGCCCCGATCGCCCCACGGGGCTTCCGGCAAAGACAAATCCCGCCGACCCGGCGCGGGGCGGCTCAACCGACATCGCAAGGCAGCCGGCGAACGCCGGCATCCTCGCAGCGGGGCCCGGATGCAAACCCACCAGAATGGTAACATAGTCACGATTTTGGACTCGACCAAGCGCAGTTCGTGCGACCCTCGGACGCATCAACTTCAGATTGAAATTGCCGGCCAGGCTTGTGGCGATTTCCAAGCTGCGTTTCGGAACGCCCGGCACCCTGCCGGCGGCGCGCAACCACCTGCCGGACCCGGTGTGGCGGATTTGACGTTCTGATCCCACCGCCCCTTGGTGGAAAGCCATCGACAAGCCCGCCGGCCCGCCGCGCCCGCCCCCGACGGACGAACGGCGGCGCCGTTTCCAGCCTGTGCCCCGCGATCGTGATATGCTGGCGGGGCGTCGCGTTCATCGTCGCGAGCCCCACAGCCAATCGAACTGCGAACGGCCCGCGCAAGACAAGGAGCGTCCGATGCGACCCGGTTTTATCGCTTTCGCTCTCGCCTGCGTCTTCACCGGCTCGGCCCTCTACATCAACGTCGTCGAACAACCGGCACGGCTGGGGCTGCAGCCGCGCGCCATGCTCAAGGAATGGGCGCCGAGCAACCGGCGCGGCTTCGTCATGACCTCCATGGTGGCCCTGATCGCCAGCGTGCTGGCCTATGTCGATTACGCGCGCAGCGGCGACGTCCGCCTGCTCATCGGCGGCACGGTCATTCTGACGAGCCTGCCGTACGCCTTCTTCGTGATCGTCCCGGTCAACGTGTGGCTCTACACCCTGCCACCCGAGCGGGCGCGCTCCGACGTGCAGGAATTGATGCGCGAATGGGGCTTTCTCGAATGGGGCCAGACGGTCATTGGACTGATCGCCTGCTGGTTCCTCGCCTGGATCATCATTCAACCGGCCTGACACAGCCATCGACGCGTCCGGTGGCCGTGCGATCTCCACCGGACCACGACGTCCCGCCATCGCCCGACGCCCCGGCGTCGTCCCGGCCGATAGGAAAAAGCCCCGCGGAGGGTTCCGCGGGGCCTGGTGCAGGTCGTCGGGGCTGTCGCCTGGCCGGCTCAGTGCGCCAGCACCGCGAGCAGGAGAAGCGCGACGATGTTGGTGATCTTGATCATCGGGTTCACGGCCGGTCCGGCCGTATCCTTGTAGGGATCTCCGACCGTATCGCCGGTCACCGCCGCCTTGTGGGCGTCGGAGCCTTTGCCGCCGTAATGGCCGTCCTCGATGTACTTCTTGGCGTTGTCCCAGGCCCCGCCGCCCGAGGTCATCGAGATGGCGACGAACAGGCCGGTGACGATGACGCCGAGCAGCATGGCACCGACCGCCGAGAAGGCGGCCGACTTTCCGGCCGCGCCACCGCCGGCGATGAGGTAGATCAGGAAGTAGACCACGATCGGCGACAGCACCGGCAGCAGCGAGGGGATGATCATCTCCTTGATCGCCGCGACCGTCAGCATGTCGACCGCACGGCCGTAGTCCGGCTTGTCGGTGCCCTGCATGATGCCGGGCTTTTCGCGGAACTGGCGCCGGACCTCCTCGACGATCGAGCTGGCCGCACGTCCGACCGCGGTCATGCCCATGGCGCCGAACAGGTACGGCAGCAGTCCGCCGAACAGCAGGCCGACGACCACGTACGGATTGTTGAGCGAGAAGTCGAGCGAAACCCCCTGGAAGTAGGGGTGCTTCGAGGTGTTGGCGATGAAGAACTTGAGATCCTCGTTGTAGGCCGCGAACAGCACCAGGGCGCCGAGGCCGGCCGAACCGATCGCGTAGCCTTTGGTCACCGCCTTGGTGGTGTTGCCCACCGCATCGAGCGCGTCGGTCGACTTGCGCACCTCCTTGGGCAAACCGGCCATTTCGGCGATGCCACCGGCATTGTCGGTCACCGGGCCGAACGCGTCGAGCGCGACGATCATGCCGGCCAGCGCCAGCATGGTGGTCACCGCCACGGCGATGCCGAACAGGCCGGCCAGCCCGAACGTGATCAGGATGCCGGCGATGATGATGATCGCCGGAGCGGCCGTCGACTCGAGCGAGATCGCCAGCCCCTGGATGACGTTGGTGCCGTGACCGGTGACCGAGGACGCGGCGATCGACTTCACCGGCCGGAAGTTGGTGCCGGTGTAGTACTCGGTGACCCAGATGATGGCGGCGGTGACCGCAAGTCCGATCACGCCGCAGGCGAACAGCGCCCCGCCGCTGAACTGCACGCCCGGCAGCGGGCCGAACCCGATCAGCAGGTAGATGACGACGGCGATGCCGATCAGCGACAGCACGCCGGTGACGATCAGGCCCTTGTAGAGCGCGCCCATGATCGACTGGCTCGCCCCGAGCTTGACGAAGAAGGTGCCGGCGATC
>JAVBUK010000241.1:0-3158 GCA_031555345.1 Xanthobacteraceae bacterium
TTCTTCGTCGACAACGGGATGATTCACACGCCGACAGCCGACTGTTTCCTGTCGGGGATCACCCGCGCGACGGTGATCGAACTGGCCAGACGCCGCCGCCTGGAAGTGGTCGAACGCCGTATCCTGCCCGACGAACTCGCCGGCTTTTCGGAGTGCTTCGTCACCGGCAGCGCCGCCGAAGTGACCGCGGTGTCGAAAATCGCCGGCTGGCGATTTGCGCCCGGCGCGATCACCCGGCAGCTGATGGAAGACTACGCGGCCGAGGTCCGCCGAGGGTGAACGGGGGCGGGAAAGGATCAGCCGGATTTCACGTCACCCGGCACGGCCCCGCGGCGGCATGTGCCAGCGATCCGCCGCGGCGTCGTCGATCGCTTTGGCCTCGACCCAGGCCTGGTTGAGGGCCCCGCCGTCGACCCATTCTTCCTTTTTCCAGAATGGCGCGCGGGTTTTCAGATAATCCATGATGAATTCCGCTGCCGCGAACGCCGGGGCGCGGTGGGAGGCGGTGGTGGCCACCAACACGATGTTGTCGCCGGGGACGAGGCGCCCGAAACGGTGGATGACGGTCACGCCGAGCAGGGGCCAGCGCCGCCGTGCCTCCTCGACATGACGCTCGATTTCGGCCTCGGCCATGCCCGGATAGTGCTCGAGCGTCATGGCGGCGAGCGCGCGGCCATCGTCGGTGCCGCGGCAGATGCCGGTGAAGGTCACCAACGCCCCGATATCGACGCGCCCGCGCGTCAACGCCGCGCTTTCCGCGGCGGTGTCGAAATCTTCGGTCTGCAGGCGCACGGTCGCGGACATCGGGCCTCGTCCCGGGCTAACCACCGGTCATCGGCGGGAAAAAGGCGATCTCGGTGGCGCCGCCGATGTTGGTCTCCGGCTTGACGTGCGTGCGGTCGATGGCGGCGCGGATCACCGCGCCGTTGGCGAACGCATGAGCGTATTCCTCGCCGCGCCCGGCCAGCCAGGTGATCAGCTCGCCCACGGTGGTGACACTCGACGGCACATCGACCGTCTCCTCGCTCTTGCCGACGCGTTCGCGAACCCAGGCAAAATAGAGCAGCTTCACGCTATTCCTCGATCAGATGGCGCACGCCGGCGCGAAAATAATCCCACCCGGTATAGAGGGTCACCAGCGCGGAAATCCACAGCAGCCCCAGCCCGATATGGGTCACCAGCCGGATGTCCAGGGCGGTCGCCGCGGTGAACACCTGATCGCCGGCCGCGCCGGCCAGCAGAAACCCGACGGCCACCAGCTGTACCGCGGTCTTCCACTTCGCCAGCCGCGTCACCGGCACGCTCACCCGCAACGCCGCGAGGTACTCGCGCAACCCCGACACCAGGATCTCACGACACAGGATCACGATGGCGGCCCACAACGACCACCCTTTGATCGTACCGTCGGCGGCCAGCATCAGGAGGCATGACGACACCAGCAGCTTGTCGGCGATCGGATCGAGCATCCGGCCGAAGGCCGACTGCTGGTCCCACATGCGCGCCACATAGCCGTCGAGCAGATCGGTGATGCCCGCCACGATGAAAATCGCCAGCGCGACCCCGCGCAACCACAGGCCGCCGCCCAGAATGCTCTGCCAATAGATGCAGGCGACCACCGCCGGAACCGCGACGATACGCCCGTAGGTCAAAATGTTCGGCAGCGCCAACGGACGAATCGGCAAGCGCTGGGGAGTGGCCATATCCATGCTGCCAGCATACCCGGACCGCAGGGCCGGCAACAACCCCAAGATCGTGATTGGACCGGTAATGCACCTCCGCTGGATCACGTTGGGGTCAACGGACCGTTACTTGATGCCGACGCCGTGCGAGCCCGGCCAAAATCGGGCCGATCCGGAGGCGGTCTCGTGGGACTTCACGCCCCCGCCGACGTCCGGTGTCGCTAGTGTCCCGGTTCCGTTGCAGACCGCTTCGTACCAACGTCAAATCCACCACACCAGGGCAGCCGTGCCCGCGAACGGCCAACGGCCGCCGGCGTCCGGGGACGGGATCGATCCGGCAACCTACTGCGCCTCGTGGAAATACTCGTAGATGCGCCGGGCGCTCTCCTCGTTGATGCCCGGAACCCGGGTGAGATCGGCCAGGGAGGCGCGCTCGATCGCCTTCAAGGTTCCGAAATGATGCAGCAATGCGCGCTTGCGCGCCGGCCCGATGCCGGCAATTTCCTGCAGCCCGGCCTCGCGGAGGTCACGTTGGCGGCGCGCTCGATGCGACCCGATCGCGAACCGGTGGGCCTCGTCGCGCAACCGCTGGACAAAATAGAGCACGGGATCGCGGGGCGGCAGCTTGATGGCGGGCTGGTCGGGGCGGTGGAAGGTCTCGCGCCCGGCATCGCGGTCGGGGCCCTTGGCGACGCCGATCAGCGGGACGTCGTCGATGCCGAGCTCCCGCAACACCGCGCGGGCGACGGCGAGCTGGCCTTCCCCACCGTCGATCAAAACCAAGTCCGGCCACGGCGTTTCGACCTCCGCGGCCTCGCCCGCCGCCGCCTCGACCGCACCGCGCGGTGATTCGGCAGCGAGGCGCCTGAACCGCCGCCCCAGCACCTCCCGCATCATGCCGTAATCGTCGCCGGGGGCGAGATCCGCCGAGCGGATATTGAATTTGCGGTACTGGTTCTTGCGGAACCCATCCGGGCCGGCGACGATCATGGCGCCGACCGCGTTGGTGCCCTGGATATGACTGTTGTCGTAGACCTCGATCCGGCGCGGCGGCTGCGCCAAGCCGAAGGCCGCTGCCACCCCGGCGAGCAGCTTCTGCTGCGAGGCGGTGTCGGCGAGCTTGCGGCCAAGCGCCTCGCGCGCGTTGGCGGCGGCATGCTCGATCAGCTGCCGCTTTTCGCCGCGCTGCGGCACCAGGACGTTCACCCGACGGCCGCCCTTGACCGACAGCGCCTCGGCGAGCAGCGCCCGATCGGGAATCTCCTCGGAAAGAAAAATGCCCTGCGGGCAGGGCTTGTCGTCATAAAATTGCGCCAGGAACGAACCGAGCACCTCGCCGCCCGCCAGCGACCGGTCCGCCTTGGGAAAATAGGCGCGGTTGCCCCAGTTCTGCCCGGTCCGGAAGAAGAACACCTCGATACAGGTGAAGCCGCCGTCCTGATGAACGGCGAACACGTCGGCCTCCTCCACGCCGCGCGG
>JAVBUK010000377.1:0-5077 GCA_031555345.1 Xanthobacteraceae bacterium
GGCCTGGCGCTGGTCGAAGCTGTGCGCTGAAAACCGCGGGAGGACGACGCGATGGCTCAATTGCTCGATAAAGCCGGTCGGCCGGTCGTCGTCGTCACCGGCATGGGGGTGGCGACCTCGCTCGGCGCCGGCAAGATCGACAACTGGAAAAGGATGCTTGCCGGGCAGTCCGGCATCCACACCATCACGCGCTTCCCGACCAGCAATCTCAAGACCCGTATCGCCGGCAGCGTCGACTTCATTCCGGTCGCCCCGTACAGCGCGCCGGCCCTCGAGCAGCGCCTCGGCGAGTTGGTCATCGAAGAGGCGATCACCGAGGCGGCGATCGGTCGCCGCGGCGATTTCCCGGGCCCCCTGTTCCTCGCCGTTGCGCCGATCGAGATCGAATGGCCGAGCCGCGAGGCGCTCGCCCGCAAGTCCGGCGTCAGCGACAATATCAGCTATGACGACCTGATCCGCGCCGCCGCGTCCGGCGAGTTCGGCGAGTTCCACCAGCGGTTCATGTTCGGTTCGGTGCACGAGGCGCTGGCCGAGCGATTCGGCACCAAGGGCTCGCCGATCTCGCTCTCCACCGCCTGCGCCTCTGGCGCCAGCTCGATCCAGCTCGGCGTCGAGGCGATCCGACGCGGCGAAACCGATGCCGCCCTGTGCGTCGCCACCGAAGGTTCGGTCAATCCGGAAAGCCTGATCCGGTTCTCGCTGTTGTCCGCCCTGTCGACCCAGAACGATCCGCCCGAGGCGGCGTCCAAGCCAGTCTCCAAGAACCGCGACGGCTTCATCATGGCGGAAGGCGCCGGCGCGCTGGTACTCGAGAGCTACGAGGCGGCGAAGGCGCGCGGCGCCAGGATCATCGGCGTGATGGCGGGGTGCGGCGAACTCGCGGACTCGTTCCATCGCACCCGCTCGAGCCCGGACGGCAAACCGATCATCGGCTGCATGAGGAACGCCATCGCGGATGCGGGCCTCGCGCCCGACGACATCGACTACATCAACGCTCACGGCACCTCGACCCCGGAGAACGACAAGATGGAGTGCGGGGCGCTGATCACGGTGCTCGGCGAACGGGCCAAGCAGATCCCGACCTCGTCGAACAAGTCGATGATCGGCCACACGCTGTCGGCCGCCGGCGCGGTGGAGGCGGTGTTCTCGCTGCTCACGCTGCGGGATCAGCGGATCCCGCCGACCATCAACTACCTCGTCCCCGATCCGGCGATCCCGCTCGACGTCGTTCCCAACGTCGCGCGCGACGCCGAGGTCCGCTACGCCCTCTCCAATTCGTTCGGTTTCGGCGGCCAGAACGTGTCGCTGGTGATGGCGCGGGAACCGGTCTGATGGCGAACGCGGGACAACAGCACACGCCGGACAAGCGGACATTGGTCACCGGCGGCGGCCGCGGGCTGGGTGCCGCCGTGGTGCGCCGACTGGCCGAGGCCGGCCACAGCGTCACTTTCACCTACCGGTCCGCCGACGCCGATACCGCGGCGGCGCTGGTGGAGTTGCAAAAGCTCTATCCAGGGCAACTTTTTTCCGCGCGCCGGATCGACCTCGCCGACAAGGCGGCGGTCGACGCGTTCGCCGACGAACTGGCGGCGGAACAGCCCTATTCGGGGTTCGTCCACAACGCCGGCCTGCCCTATGACGTCCTGTCGGTGATGATGGACCAGGCGAAGGCCGAAGCCTCGATGCAGGTGAACTTCTGGTCGTTCGCACGCCTGGTCAAGGCGGTGGTGCAGCCGATGATGCGCGCCCGCTGCGGCCGCATCGCGGTGATCGGGTCGGTGACGGCGCTGCAGGCGAGCCAGGGGAATGCGGCCTATGCGGCGTCGAAGGCGGCTCTGCTCGGCTATGTGCGCACCCTGGCGATCGAGACGGCGCGCGCCGGCATCACGGTGAATTACGTGGCGCCGGGGTTCATCGACACCGCGATGATGGAGCCCTACGCCAGATACCGGGCGAGGATGGAAGAGCAGATCCCGGTCCGCCGCTTCGCCAAACCGGAAGAAATCGCCGAGATCATCGAGTTCCTGCTGTCTCCCCGCGCTTCCTACGTGACCGGTGCCGTATTGCCGGTTGACGGCGGGCTTTCCGCGGCGATAGGCATCCACCGCTGACCCCCTGCGCCGCCTCCGCGGACGCCACCGAACCGTCGATCACCGTCGCGGCCGGCCTTTCCGCCGCCAATGGTCCTGCAACGAGAGATCCCATGCGCGCGCTCACCCTTGTCGCCGATCGCAAGCTCGAAACCAGCGAGCTTGCGCCACCGCCGCCGCCGGCCGCGAGCGAGGTGCAGATCCGCATCCGGGCGGTCGGCCTCAACCATCTCGACCTGTGGGGCTTCCGCGGGATGGCGTTCGCCAAGCGCAAATACCCCCTGGTGATCGGAGCCGAAGCGGCCGGTGAGATCGTCGCGGTCGGATCGGATGTCACCGCGTTCAAGCCGGGCGACCCGGTCGTGATGTACGGCGCGCTCACCTGCGGCGCGTGCAAGGCCTGCCGTGAGGACCGCGACAACCTGTGCGAGGACGTCAAGGGCGTGATGGGCTTCCACATCGACGGATTTGCCCGCGAACTGCTCAACATGCCGGCCCGGCTGGTGATCCCGGTGCCGGCCGGCGTGTCGCCGCGCGACGCCGCCTGCGCGCCGATCGCCTTCTCGACCGTCCAGCACATGCTGTTCGACAACGCCAAGCTCGAGAGCGGCGAGACCGTGCTGGTGCATGCCGGCGGTTCCGGCATCGGCACCGCCGCGATCCTGATGGCCAAGGCGATCGGCTGCACCGTCATCACCACCGTCGGCGACGATGCCAAGGCCGACAAGGCGAAAAAGCTCGGCGCCGACCACGTCATCAACTACCGGACCGAACGGTTCGAGGGCGTCGTGCGCAAGCTCACCGCCAAGAAGGGCGTCGACGTCGTGTTCGAGCACACCGGCGCGGAGACGTTCCCCGGATCGCTCCTCTCGCTCAAGCGCGGCGGCCGCCTGGTCACCTGCGGCGCCACCTCGGGTCCGACGGTCACCTTCAACCTGATGCAGCTGTTCCAGCAGCAGTACAAGATCCTGGGTTCGTTCGGCGCCTCGATGCGCAACATCCGCGAGAGCCTCGACAAGATGGCGGAGGGCATCAAGCCGGTGATCGATACCGAGATCACGCTCGCGGACCTGGAACGCGCCCTGGCGCGGCTGGAGAGCCGGCAGGTGTTCGGCAAGATCATCGTGAACTTCTGATCCGGGCGACCGACATGGGGCCCGGCCTGCGACGTCTGCGAAACCGCATGGGCGGTCGTGCCAAGCCGATTCTCGATGCCACGGCCGGCACCCTGGCGTCCGGCCTGCTGCGGGCGGCCCGGCTCACCAACCGCGAATGGGCCAGCGACGTCGCTGGCGCGTTCATGCGCCGGATCGGTCCCTGGCTGCCCGAACACCGGATCGGCCGCGCCAACCTGCGTGCTGCCTTTCCGGAAAAACCGGACAACGAGGTCGAAGAGATCCTGCGCGGCGTGTGGGAGAACCTCGGCCGGGTCGCCGCCGAATTCGCCCATCTCGACCGCGTTTGCGCCGGCCATCCGCTGCAGCGCGACTCCATCGTCTACGACACGGCGACGATCGATCGGTTCATCGGCCTGCGTGAGGACGGAAAGCCCGCGCTGGTGTTCGCGGCCCATCTCGCCAACTGGGAACTGCCAGCCATCATCGCCCATGCGGACGGCCTCGACACCACCGTGCTCTACCGCCGCCCCAATCTGGGGGCGGTCGCCGACGCCGTCATCGCCATCCGGCAAGGCCATATGGGGACGATGGAGCCGACCGGATTGCAGGCTCCCATCAAGCTCGCGCGCGCGCTGCAAGAAGGCCGGCACGTCGCCATGCTGGTCGACCAGCATTTCGCCAAAGGCGTCGAGGTGACGTTCTTCGGCCGGCGCTGCCTGGCCAATCCGTTGATCGCGATGTTGGCGCGCCAGGTCGAATGTCCGATTCACGGAACGCGCGTCATCCGCCTGCCCGGCCACCGGTTCCGCGCCGAGGTGTCGGAGGAAATCGTGCCGCCACGCGACGCCGAGGGCCGGATCGACGTGCAAGGCACCATGCAGGCGATCACGACCGCGGTCGAAAGCTGGGTGCGGGAATACCCCGAACAATGGCTATGGCTGCACCGACGCTGGCGATAACCACCCCGGCACCACCGACGCGAAGGGCCGCCATCGGGTCGCATTGAAGCACCGGCAATCGGCTGCAAGTCCGTTGCCGTGAGTCCGGGCCGCGGGCTATTTTCGTTGCCGCATCTGCATGGTGCTGGACCGGCATGAGCGGCTGTCGCCGCCTGCCCCGCCGCCACCGGGACAATCAGCCCGACACCGCCGCACCGGGAGCACGCCGTGACGACGTCCAAGACCTCGACCTCCGCCCCGCAAATTCCCACCCCCGCGGACCCGATGAAACGGCGGGAGGCGCTCCCGGGAGAACACGAAAAGCCGGCGGAGGATGACCCGTATGCCCGCGCCCGGATCGACACCATTCTCAAGAGCAAGACCTATCGCCGCGCCGACGCCGACCTCGACTTCCTGGCGCGCGACGGTTTCCGCGGCGTGCGTCTGCAAATCGACTACCTCAAGCCCGAACTGCTGCTCGAGCAGCATCACATCAACCAAACGATCGTGGTGTTCGGCGGCACCCGGATCAGCGAGCCCGCCGCGGCCCGCCGCAAGGTCGACGCGCTGAAGGCGGCGCTCGCGGCCGCTCCCGACGACAAGGAAACGGCACGCCGGCTCGCCGTCGCCGAGCGAATCCTGGCCAAGAGCCCCTACTACGACGTGGCGCGGGAATTTGCCCGGCTGGTCAGCGCGTCGAGCCAGACCGACGACCGCGAGCGACTGGTGATCGTGACCGGCGGCGGCCCGGGAATCATGGAAGCCGCCAACAGGGGGTCATTCGACGCCGGAGCCCAGTCGGTCGGGTTCAACATCAGTCTGCCGCGCGAGCAGTACCCGAATTCGTACATCACGCCCGACCTGTGCTTCAGCTTTCACTACTTCGCCATGCGAAAACTGCACTTCCTGCTCCGGGCCCGGGCGCTGGCCC
>JAVBUK010000078.1:0-3285 GCA_031555345.1 Xanthobacteraceae bacterium
GGGGTCGAGGATCGGCAGGTTCTGCCGCGAGAACACCAGCGCGCAGGGCCCGTCGGTCTGCTCCAGCGCGAACTGCCAGGCCAGAGCGGTCTCGTTGGCGTCCGCGGGGCGCACCACGTTCACGTTGGGCGTGGCCCGCAGCGCGGTGAGCTGCTCGACCGGCTGGTGGGTCGGGCCGTCCTCGCCCAGGCCGATCGAGTCGTGGGTCATCACGTGGATCACCCGCGCGCCCATCAGCGCGGCGAGGCGGATCGACGGCCGGCAGTAGTCGGCAAACACCAGGAACGTGCCCGAATAGGGAATGATCCCGCCGTGCAGCGCCATTCCGTTCATCGCCGCCGCCATGCCGTGCTCCCGCACGCCGTAATGCAGGAACCGGCCGCCCGGTTCCGCCGCGGACAGCACCGCCAGGCCCTTCGGCCGGGTATTGTTCGAACCGGTCAGATCGGCCGAACCGCCGACCATCTCGGGCACCGCCGCGACCAGCGTTTCGAGCGCGAACTGCGACGACACCCGCGTGGCGACGTCTTGCGGCGCGGCACCGAGCTTGTCCTTGAGCGCCTTGACGGCATCATTGAGCGTGGCGGCGGGAAGGTCGCCGCGCATGCGGCGTTCGAACTCGCTGCGCCTGGCGCGATCGAGCGCGGCAAGCCGCGCCTCCCAGGCGCCGCGCGCCTCGGCCGAGCGCCGCGCCGCGGCGTGCCAGGCGGCGGAGAGGTCGGCGGGACTCTCGAACGGCGGGTACGGCCATCCGAGCTTGTCGCGCACGCCCTTGATCTCGTCGGCGCCGAGCGGCGAGCCGTGGCACTTCTCGGTTCCCGCCTTGGTGGGAGCGCCATAGCCGATGGTGGTCTTGCAGGCGATCAGGCTCGGCCGGTCGGCGCGCCGGGCCGCTTCGACCGCCGCCGCAATCGCCTGCGGGTCATGGCCGTCGATCCGGGTCGCGTGCCATCCGGCCGCCTCGAAACGCTTCACCTGGTCGACCGAATCGGCAAGCGACAGCGGACCGTCGATCGAAATACCATTGTCGTCGAACAGGACGATCAGCTTTGCGAGCTTTTGGTGGCCCGCGATCGCAATCGCCTCCTGGCTGATGCCCTCCATCAGGTCGCCGTCGGAGCAGAGCACATAGGTATGATGATCTATTATCTCGCCGCCGAATTCGCTGGCGAGGTGACGTTCGGCGATCGCCATGCCGACCGCCGTGGCGATCCCCTGGCCGAGCGGTCCGGTGGTGGTTTCGATGCCGGGGGTGACGAAGTTCTCGGGATGGCCGGGTGTTCGCGAACCGAGCTGACGGAATCGCTTGATCTCCTCGATCGGCAGGGCCGGAGAACCGAGCAGGTGCAATACCGCGTACAGCAGCATCGAGCCGTGCCCGGCCGACAACACGAAGCGGTCGCGGTCGGGCCAGGTGGGATCGGCCGGGTCGAAACGGATGAAACGGGAGAACAGAACGGTGGCGATGTCGGCGGCGCCGAGCGGAAGTCCGGGATGGCCGGACTTTGCCTGCTCGACCGCGTCCATACTCAGCGCACGGACTGCGTGTGCCATGCGGTCGTGCTCGGCTTGCGAGATCATTAAGCATTCCTTAACGGCCGGGGCGGGCCGGACGATGGCGTCGGGGCGCTCGGTATCATGTCCGACACGGCATGCGCTCGGATTGCGCGCCCTCGCCATCCGAGGCGACGTACCGAATACCATGGGCGGCGAGCGAGTCAAACGAAGGGCCGACGGCGCACGTCCCGGTCGACGGCCACAAAGCCGGGGGATAGTGCCCGATGAACGTTGACGCAAACGCTCGCCAGCACGTACCTTTCTCTTTGTAACGCTTTGCCAGCCAAGTGATTTGTCAACCGAGCGATTTCGCGGCGTGATGGTGCGGCGCGCGCCGGGGTGGCGAGGGGAGGCGATGAACGGTCCGACGGCGATCGATGAGGCGACCAGACGCCTTCGGGAGGCATTGGATTCGCTCGAGTCGGCGCTCGAGCAGAGAATGGAGGCTGATCGCAGCCGGGCGGCGCTGGCCGGCCAGATTTACGCCTTCGAGACCGATCGGGCGCGGCTGGCGGCCGAGCTCGACGAGACGGTGGCGCGGACGCGGCGGCTCGAATCGTCCAACCGCGACGTGGCGGCGCAACTGGACGAAGCGATCGACGGCATCCGTGCCATCATCGCGGCATGCGATCGTTGACGATGGGCGTGCGTGCCCCGAAACAAGCCGGGACCGCCGATCCGGCGGTGCATGAGGGTCGGGCTGTCGTGAGGGTCGGGCTGTCATGCCGCAAATTCCATGCCTGATGTGAATGCCATGCCGCATGTGAATGTCACCATCAACGGTCGCCAATACCGGATGGCGTGCGACGACGGCCAGGAAAACCGCCTCGCTCGTCTGGCCTACGACCTCGATCAGCGGATCACCCGTCTGCGGGGCGAGTTCGGGGAGATCGGCGACATGCGCCTGACCGTGATGGCGGCGGTGATCGTGACCGACGAACTGGCCGAAATGCGTCAGCGTATGGGCCGGCTCGAGGAGGAACTGGCGGTCCTGCAGGAGGCGCGCCAGGGCGCGGTCGATCACGCCCAGGCGACGCAGGCGGCGATCGTGGCGGCCTTCGACGCCGCCTCCAGCCGCATCGAACAGGTGGTGCGGACGCTCAACCAGTCGCCGGTCGGCGGCGCGCCGGGATGACGATCTTGTTCGGCCGTTCACCGATGGGTGGCGGGCCGGGCCCCGGCGCATTACATTGGCGAAGCGGGGCTGCGCGGTGCGTGCGGAGCCATATCCCCGGGGCCTTATCGATCTTGAAGGGAGCTGTCCCTGACCGGGCTCGTGGGCCCGGACATACGGCGCCCACCTACTTTCGTAGGGAACCCGGGATCGACGCTCCCACGGCCAGGGCGGCTCCGCACTCCGTTTTCGTTTTCGCTCGCGCGCCTGCCTGGCGCAGCAACGCGGCAGGGAAGGGGCCTCGGGCGTGACCATCTCCCCGGATTCGGCGACCGTGTCGTCGCGCAAGGCCGAGCTGCGGGCGGCGGCGCTCGCCCGCCGCGATGCCTTGCCGGCCGCGGCGCGGGCCGACGCCGCCCAGGCGATCGCCGCCCGTCGGTTGCCGGTGGTGGTGAAGCCGGGGATGATCGTATCGGGCTATTCACCGATGCGGAGCGAGATCAACCCGGTGCCGCTGATGCGCGGGTTCGCCGACGCGGGGGCCTCGCTCGCCCTGCCGGTGGTGGTGGGGCGCGGCCAGCCGCTGGTGATGCGCCAATGGGTGTTCGGCGATC
>JAVBUK010000019.1:0-3474 GCA_031555345.1 Xanthobacteraceae bacterium
CGGCCAAGTGGTGACTCGCACGATGCTTTTGGAGAACGTGTGGGATTATCATTTCGACCCGCAGACCAATGTCATCGACGTTCACATCTCCCGGCTGCGCTCCAAGATCGACAAGGGTTTCGCGCAGCCGCTGCTGCACACCGTGCGCGGGGCCGGCTATATGATCCGGGATGATGCGCGGTAACGCCGTCGGGTTGGGTCTCGCCCGCGGGATCGCGGGCCCGCATCCCTGCTTGGCCGCGGGCCCCAGCGTCCCGGTTCCGACGTTCGGTTCCGTTTTGCAGCAGGCTCGGTGCGACCGTCGGAACCGAAAGGACACTGGCAACTCTATGATGCTAGTGTTGTTTTGGATTTGACGTTGCGATGACGGGCGTGCCGCAACAGGGATCGGAACGTCGAATCCACCACGCGGCTGCGGACGCCAGGCAATCATTTGTTGCCGATTTCTCAGGCAAGGTTGGCTGCCAGTGTCCGGGGTTCCGACGTTGGTATCGGTTGGCGGCCCACTCCGTCCGGACGCCGGCACCCAGGACACCAGCAACTCTGTGATGTTAGTGTGGTTTTTGGTTTGATGTCGCGGTGAAGCGCTCGCCGAAAGAGCGATCGGAACGTCAAATCCTCCACACCGAAGGACTGGCCCAGGACATGTTTTTTCCGTGACGGCGCTCGGCAAACTTCTGCGGACCACGACATTCCGGCTGACGTTGGCCTATCTGACCATCTTCGCGCTGTTTTCGGTGTTCCTGCTCGGCTTTTTCGCGCTCAACACCCGCCGGCTGATCACCGAGCAGATCAACAGCACGGTCAATGCGGAGATCAACGGCCTGGCGGAGCAGTACGAGCAGGGCGGAATCCGCCGTCTGGTCGCGACGGTTGACGTCCGGTCGCACCGCCCAGGGTCGAATCTTTATCTTGTTACCACTCCCAATGGGCAGGGGTTGGCCGGCAATGTCGCGTCGCTCGAGCCCGGGACGCTCGATGCCACCGGTTGGCGGGAGACCGCCTATCGCCGCCTCGGCGAGGCGGACGCGCCGAACCATAATGCCCTGGTCAGGGTCTCGGAGTTGCCGGGCGGCTTTCGCCTGCTGGTGGGACGCGACCTGGAGGAGCGCGAGCGGCTGTTCGACATCATCGCGGTAGCGGGGCGCTGGTCGATCGCCATCATGGTGGTGCTGGGCTTGGCCGGGGGCCTTTTCGTCAGCCGGCGGGTGCTTCGGCGCGTCGATGCGATGAGCGACACCGCTCGGACCATCATGGCCGGTGACCTGTCCGGCCGCCTGCCGGTCAACGGATCCGGCGACGAACTCGATCGTCTCGCCGACAACGTCAACGTCATGCTCGAGCGCATCGAGATGCTGCTGCGAGGCTTCAAAGAGGTCTCGGACAACGTCGCCCACGATCTCAAGACCCCGCTGACGCGTCTGCGCAACCGTTGCGAGGCGGCGCTGCGTGCTGCCGCAAGCGAGCAGGAGTATCGGGCGGCGCTGGAAGCCACCATCGAGGAGTCGGACGGTCTGATCCGTACCTTCGACGCCTTGTTGATGATTGCGCGGGCGGAATCGGGGGAGGCCGGCAGCGGTATGGTGGTCTGTGACGCCGCCGAGATCGTCCGCGACGTGGGCGAGCTGTACGAGCCGTTGGCCGAGGAGAACGGACTTCGGCTGAAGGTCGAGGCGCCGGGGCCGGCGCCGGTCAAGGCACACCGTGAGCTCATCAGCCAGGCTCTTGCCAATCTGCTCGACAACGCCCTCAAATACGGCGTCCTGGCGGGCGGGGGGGATCCCAATTCTGTTGCAACAACCGGCGAAATCAGAGTGATAGCGGACGTGGAGGGCGACCGCGTGAGGTTGAGCGTCGGCGACAACGGGCCGGGAATTCCGCCGTCGGAGTGCGCGCGGGTGATCGAGCGGTTTGTCCGGCTGGAGCAGAGCCGGTCAAAACCGGGGTCGGGGCTGGGCCTGAGCCTGGTGGCGGCCGTCGCCCGCCTGCATGGCGGCGAACTGTCGCTTGGCGACAATGCTCCCGGGCTTGTCGCGACATTGGTGCTGCCGCGGGCCGGATCAGCGGAAGGGGCAGGGTGAGGTGAACACACGGTCGACGATGCCGGAACCGCGAGTCGGGGCGCTGGCGCAGCGCCTGGCGTGTGGACCGCAATGTGCGGCGGCCGGCGCCGGGCGCACCCGCGTCGCCGCCTGGATGGCGTCGATCGCCGACACGCCCGAAGGTGGCGCACTGGCGCGGCTGTCGGCGGAACGGCCGATGGTCCAGGCGCTGATCGAGGGCGTCGCCGAGGGTTCGAGCTACTTGTGGGACCTGATGACGGCCGATCCGAGCCGCCTGCTGTCGTTGCTCGGCGACGATCCCGACGCCCGCCTGGCGGCGCTGCTCCAATGGACCGACGCCCAGGTCGCGGCGAGCCGCGACGACGAGGAGGCGATGCGGCTGCTGCGGCGGATGAAGTCGGAAGCCGCGTTGCTGATCGCGCTGGCCGACATCGGCGGCGTCTGGGAGGTGATGCGGGTGACCCGGGCGCTGACCGAGGTCGCCGACACCGCCTGCGCCGCCGCGGTGCGCTACCTGCTGGCGGGCGCCGCCCGCGGCGGCACGCTCGCGCCCGCCGATCCGGCCCGTCCGGAAATCGGCTCCGGCTATGTCGTGCTGGCGATGGGCAAGATGGGCGCGTTCGAGCTCAACTACTCGAGCGACGTCGACCTGATCGTGTTCTTCGATCCGGCGGCACCGGCGCTGGTCGACGGGGTCGAGCCCGGCCCGATGTTCGTGCGTCTCACCCGCAAGCTGATCCGCCTGCTGCAGGAGCGCACGCCCGACGGCTACGTGTTCCGGGTCGACGTGAGGCTGCGACCCGACCCGTCCTCGACCCAGATCGCCATCTCGGTCCCGGCTGCGCTCGACTACTACGAAAGCGTCGGCCAGAACTGGGAGCGCGCCGCGATGATCAAGGCGCGGCCGTGTGCCGGCGATTTCGCGGTCGGCGAGGAGGTGCTGGCGGCGTTGGCGCCGTTCGTCTGGCGCAAGTATCTCGATTTCGCGGCGGTCGGCGACGTGCATGCGATGAAGCGCCGGATCAACGCCTACAAGGGGCACGGCGACATCGCGGTCGAAGGTCACAACATCAAACTGGGCCGCGGCGGCATCCGCGAGATCGAGTTCTTCGTCCAGACGCAGCAGCTGATCGCCGGCGGTCGCAATCCGCTGTTGCGCGGCCGCGAGACCGTGGCCATGCTGGCGGCGCTGGTCGACACCGGCTGGATCGACGCCGCGGCCCGCGACGATCTCGAAGCGGCCTATCGCTTTCTGCGCGGCATCGAGCACCGGCTGCAGATGGTGGCCGACGAACAGACCCATACGCTGCCGACCGACCGGGCCGTGCTCGACGACTTCGCCCGCTTCGCCGGATTTGCCGGGCGCGACGCGTTCGCCGGGACGCTGGTGTCGCAGCTCACCACCGTCCAG
>JAVBUK010000160.1:0-3198 GCA_031555345.1 Xanthobacteraceae bacterium
GGGCGTCGCGCCGCTCATGCCGTAGGCCCGCGCTCCGACCGACCCCTCGCCAGCCTGGCCGCCGGGATTGGCGTTGCCGCTGGTGGTGATGCTGGAGTTGTTGACGACAACCGTGCCGCCGGTCTGGGCGACCACGCCCTCGCCGGCGCCGTTGAACGTGTTGATGGTGACGTTGTCGAGCTGAGCGAAAGCCAGGTTCTGCGCCACCACGGCGGCAGGGGTTCTGGTGAAGCTGTAGGTGTGAACCGAAAGATCTTTCAGAAAGATGTTGGTGTTGGCGCCGTCCCCATTCACCGTGTTCGAACCCGAGGGGCCTTCGTGGAAGATGCTGCCCCCGGTGAGCCTGATGGTGGAGCCGCCGCCGGCGGACACCGCGGAAACCTGGGCCTGGGCAGTCGAAATCAGGTCGAGATTGTGCCCCGTGAACTGCGTTCCGGCACCTGCCGTACTCAACACCGTGTGCGGCGAGGTGAGCGTTCCGCCACCCGACATGGTGGCTTGGCTGCCGTTGGACATCGTGATGCCGTTGCCGGTCGTGGTCATCGTGACCGGCGCACTCGCGGTCAGAAAACCGTTGTTCAGGCTGATTCCCGCCGGGCCGGTGATGGTGACCGGATTGAACAGGTTGATGGTGCCTCCGGTCGTCGCCGTGATGGCCGTGCCGGACGCCGCGATGTCGACAGCGCCGGTGGTGTTGATCACCCCGTTGTTGAGAGCGACGAAACTGCTGTAGTTGCCGGACGCCGGTTGCGTGATGCCGTCGGCGGTCAGCGCTTGCGCCAAGGCCGACCCGCCGGCCCCCGGCAGGGCGAGAAGCGCGGCAACCGCTGCCGGTGTCCGCAAGGCGGCGGTCCGCCGACGGGCTGCCTGTCGGCCGTCGCCACGGGTGAATGCTTGGTGGGCGGTTCGACGCATGCGTCCTTCCACGATTTGATGTCCCCGCGTGAGCGATCAACGCGCTCCGGAAAATTCTTTGCTGGAATCGACTGATGGGCGATCGGAGCCGACAGACTGCGGAATAGGGTTCGGGTATTATAAGACTTCATTATGGTTAACGATCTGTTGACGATGGCCCCCGCGGGGCGCCGATCGCAACAAGCCCGAGGCGGTTGGTGCCGCAGGCGGCATCCGCGAAGGCGGCGTCGGCGAGGCCGACGCGCCGCAACGCGCACAAGAGCGCATGGGCCATCGATGCGAACCACAGGCGCCGCTGATCGGCCCGCATGGTCGCCGTCGAGGTGCGGTCAGCCGAGAGGTCGAGCCGGCATTCCTGGCATTCGTTCGAAACCGTTACGTGATCGCGCACCGGGCGGCGAGGTCCGACAACAGCGGCGCGCTGACGGCTTCTTCGGCGATGGAAACGCGATGCTGCTGCATGGCCTGCGTCAAGGCGATGTCCCACGACGCCTCGACCGGCTCGCCGGCGAGAGGCTGTCCCTGCTTCACCGTGGTCCGGACGGCGGCCACGTAGTCGGCGGCGCCGAACCGCCACGGTCGGGCGCCGAACGCGCGCATCACGTGGTTGGCGATGCGCAGGCCCGGCCAGTCGAAATCACCGTGATAGCGCAGGCGTGCCCCGGCCCGTGCGAGCTGGGCGAGCAGTGTCCGCTGGGCCGCCGCCGGCATGCCGTCGGTGCAGACGAGCGGCGCGCAACGCGGCCCCAGGTGGTCGGCTGCGATCGCGATCAGGTTGGGATTTTCGCAGACGTGGACGTCACGGCCCGACACGTCCCAGCGCGGCGGTGTGCGCACCAGCAGGCGCAGCGACAGGTAGCGTGGTTCGCCGCACGCGCCGTCGACGTCCTGTTCCGGGAGATTCAGGAACAAGGCAGGACGCGCCAGCTCGTTGACCAGCACGCCGGCGGCGGCCCACAGCTCGCGGGTCCGCTCGGCGACCTGCTGCGGATCCGCGCTCTCCGCGGCGGCTTCGTCGGGCTTGCGCACCGACACGGCGAGCCGACGCCGCGCCGCGAGCACCAGGGTCGCCACCGCTCGGCCGGCATCGAGGGCGTGAGCGTCGCCGAGGACTTGGGCCGCGAGTTGCGAACGCGTGACGCCGGGTGCCGGTAACCGCTGCAGGACCGCTTCCGTGTGCCGGCACAGGTCGGTTGCCCGGACCACGCTCTGCCGGGCCAGCCGCTTCAGGAGGCCGAGACCGGCGGAATCGTCCAGCAGCGCCGACAGCGCCGGATCGCGGCAGCTGACGACAACCTGAGCCCATTGATCGCGCGCCCGCAGGCGGGCCGCTGCCCCATCGAGGATGGGGCCGTCCAGGCGCTCCAACGCATCGCGCAACGAAGCGGCCAGGCCGGCATCGCGAAAGGCGGCGTCGACCGGACCGAGGTCGATGCGGATGGAGGCGGACAGCCGCTGCGGTCGGCCGGCGAGGGCGGCCAAGGCCGCGTGCTCGTCGGCGGTCAAGCGACCGATGCGGATGAATTCCGGCGGCCGCTCCGGGCGCGCCTGCGCGAAGCGTCGGCGCAGCCGCCGGCGCAATTCGACGAGGCGATCACCGCCGAGCAGGCGCTGCAGACGTGTTTCCGGCGGCTCAGTCATGCGGGCGCGAACCTGCGGCCGGGATCGGCGACGGGTGTGCGCGCCCGGCCGTCCCAGCTCCAGCGCGAGACGAACACCGCGTCGATGCCTTCGCGTCGCTGCAGCTGGCAGATCGCGACGCCGGGCAGCTCGGCATAGCAGGCCCATTCGCGTTCGCTGGTGAGGACGAAATCGAGATCGAACTCGCGGATCAGTCCCATGCAATGGGCCCTCGCCGCATCGTCGATGCCGGCAAAGGCCTCGTCGAGCAACATCAGCCGCGGCGCCGACATCGAGGCGCCCTGGCCGTAGAAGCTCGCGACCGCTGCGAACAGCGGAACCGTCAGGCCGAGGGCACGTTCGCCGCTGGAGGCGGGCCCGGACAGCTTGCGCCATTGGCCGTCCTGCCAGCGCTCGACCCGGAAGCGATGCCAGCGGCGATAGTCGAGCGCGGCGGCAAGCTGGTCGAGCAGGCTGCCGCCGCCGAGGGCATCGACTCGTTCACGCTCGGCGAGGATGCACCGTTGCAGCATGGCGCCGACCACGCCCCGATCCTCGGCCGACCACAGATCCGCGCTGGTGTTGAGCAGGCGCCTGCGCGCCGCCTCAAGGCCGACCGGTGCGCCCTCCTCCTCGCCCAACGGCTGCCACATCAGCCGGAAA
>JAVBUK010000409.1:0-3194 GCA_031555345.1 Xanthobacteraceae bacterium
GCGCGCCGACCTCGACGGCAAGAACCGCAGGGTCATCGTTTCGCCGGGTGCGACCTTCACGCCCAAGCAGCTTCAGCTCGATGGACGGAGCGGAAAGCTGTACTGGTGCGACCGCGAAGGCATGCGGGTGATGCGGGCGAATCTCGACGGCTCACGGATCGAGACTCTCGTGGAGACGGGCGGCGATGCGGATCGGCGCGATCAAGTCCGATGGTGCGTCGGAATTGCGGTCGATCCGGAACGCGGGCAGATCTACTGGACGCAGAAAGGGCCCGATGACGGCGGGAAGGGCCGCATCTTCCGCGCCGGGATCGACATTCCGAAGGGCGAAGGTCCGGCGAACCGCTCCGACATCGAGGTCCTGTTCGATCGTCTGCCGGAGCCGATCGACCGGGAGTTGGACCTCGCCAATCGCGTGCTGTACTGGACCGATCGGGGCGATCCGCCGCGCGGCAACACGGTGAATCGCGCCTCCATCGATGCGCGGCCCGAGGCACCGGAGATCGTGATGACCCACCTGATGGAAGGAATCGGTATCGCGCTGGACGTCCCCCGCGACAGGTTGTTCGTGACCGATCTCGGCGGGTCACTCTATACGGCGGGGCTGGACGGCGCTAAAGCGGTTAAACTCCTCTACGTACAGGGAAATCTGACGGGGATCGCCTACGTAGGGCGGCGGGCCGGCGATTGACGGAGGGTCGCCATGACGTTTCGACCTGTTCGACGGGTGGCTGTCGTGGGAGCAGGCATGATCGGCGCGAGCTGGGCGGCGCTGTTCCTCGCAAAGGGACTCGAGGTCGTCGCAATCGACGTCGCGCCGGATGCCGAAACGTGGTTGCGCCGGTTCGTAGCTTCGGCATGGCCGGCGCTCGATCGGCAGGGTCTGGCACCAGGTGCCTTGCAATCGAACCTGTCGTTCACCACCAGGATGTCGGAAGGCATCGAGTCGGTCGATTTCATCCAGGAGAACGGACCGGAGAAGATCGACTTCAAGAGGGACTTGTTTCGCCGGATCGACGCACAGGCCGCCCCCGACGTGCTGATCGCGTCCAGTTCGTCGGGAATCACCATGAGCGAGATTCAATCGGAATGTGCGGCACATCC
Source organism: Xanthobacteraceae bacterium (assembly GCA_031555345.1). Lineage (GTDB taxonomy): Bacteria > Pseudomonadota > Alphaproteobacteria > Rhizobiales > Xanthobacteraceae > Astrobacterium. Next base: position 1,105 of record JAVBUK010000409.1, read on the forward strand.
CGCGCGCTGCGTCATCGGCCATCCGTTCAATCCGCCGCACCTGATGCCGCTGGTCGAGGTCGTCGGCGGGGCCCGAACATCGGAGGCGACCGTTCGGCGCGCCACCGAATTCTATGCCGGACTCGGAAAGCAGGTGGTCCGCCTGCGCAAGGAAATGTCCGGGCACATCGCCAACCGCCTGCAGGCGGCCTTGATGCGGGAGGTCTACTACCTGGTCGCCGAGGACGTCGTCAGTGTCGCCGACGTCGACAAGGCCTTGTGCTGGGGACCCGGCTTGAGATGGGGCATCATGGGGCAGGTTCTGCTCAATCACCTCGGTGGTGGCCGGGGTGGCATCGTTCACTTCTTCGAGCAGTTCGCCGAGCCGATGACGGCCAGGTGGAAGACGCTCGGGTCACCGGTGTTGACGGCCGCGGTCCGACGCAAGCTCGCGGACGGGATTCGCGAGGAGGTCGGATCGCGCTCGATCGCCGAGTTGGCGGCGCAACGTGACGAGATCCTGCTCGACTTGATCGAGCTTCGTCGACGCCACGAGTGGTGATCCGTGCGGCGTTGGAGCACGGCGGTCACCCGCCGATCGCGCGGCCGGCGGATGATTCGTTCCGTCGTTTTCGTACTGTGCCCGTCCGCGCCGGCGTTCCCGCGTCAGCGGCTGCCTCTTCGGGTCATGAAGGCGAGCCGCTCGAACAGGTGCACGTCCTGCTCGTTCTTGATCAGCGCGCCGGCGAGCGGCGGAACGAGTTTCTTGGGATCGCGCTCGCGCAGGGTCTCGGGGCCGATGTCCTCCGCCATCAGAAGCTTGAGCCAGTCCAGCAGCTCGGATGTCGAAGGCTTCTTCTTCAGCCCCGGCACCTCGCGGATGTCGTAGAACAGCCGCAATGCTTCCGCGACCAGGCGCTGTTTGATGCCGGGGAAATGCACTTCGACGATCGCCGCCATGGTGTCGGGATCGGGAAAGCGGATGTAGTGGAAGAAGCAGCGGCGCAGGAAGGCGTCCGGCAGTTCCTTTTCGTTGTTCGACGTGACGACGACGACCGGTCGGCGTTGGGCGCGGATCGTCTCGCTGGTCTCGTAGACGAAGAACTCCATCCGGTCGAGCTCGAGCAGGAGATCGTTGGGAAACTCGATGTCGGCCTTGTCGATCTCGTCGATCAGCAGCACCGGGCGCTGGTCGGCGACGAACGCCTCCCACAGCTTGCCGCGTTTGATGTAATTGCGGATGTCGCGGACCCGCGCGTCGCCGAGCTGGCTGTCGCGCAGGCGCGAGACCGCGTCGTACTCGTACAGGCCCTGGAGCGCCTTGGTGGTCGACTTGACGTGCCATTCGATCAGCGGTGCCGACAGCGCCTTGGCGATCTCCAGCGCCAGCACGGTCTTGCCGGTGCCGGGCTCGCCCTTGACCAGCAGCGGGCGCTCCAGCGTGATCGCCGCATTGACCGCGACCTTGAGGTCGTCGGTCGCCACATAAGCACTCGTTCCTTCAAACCGCATGTCGTCTCCGTCGTCGGCCGGCGCCACAGTAGGCAGCGGCGGCGGATACGACAACCCGCCATTGCGCCGGCGGTCCGGCACGTCTCGCGCAAACGTGATCGCGCCGTCGCGGCGGTGGCGTAACCATGCGACCGGTCCGGGCGTATCCCGGACATCGTCCCAGGGCATGGTCTTGCGGGCAGGTACCAGGAGGGCATCATGATCAGCCGCACCAGGATCGATCGACGTCGGGTATTGGCGGGCGGTGTCGCGATCGTCGGCGTCGGGTGGGCGACCGGCTCGCCTGCCGCGGCGCAGACGCGGTTCGAGGTCGAGAAAAGCGATGCCGAGTGGCGCAAGCTTCTGACCCCGGCACAATACGACGTTCTGCGCCAGCACGGCACCGAGCCGCCCTATTCGAGTCCGCTCAATGCCGAGCATCGCGTCGGCACCTTTGCCTGTGCCGGTTGCGAATTACCGCTATTCGCGTCGGCGACCAAATTCGACAGCGGGACCGGCTGGCCGAGTTTCTATCGGTCGCTCGACAACGCCGTCGGAACGACGGTCGACAACTCCTATTTCATGCGGCGGACCGAGGTGCATTGCCGCCGCTGCGGCGG
>JAVBUK010000457.1:0-2679 GCA_031555345.1 Xanthobacteraceae bacterium
GCAGGGTCGCCCCGATCAGGTCCGGGGCGACGGCGTGGACGCTGCGGGCGAAGAAATCGGGGTGGAGCGGGGCGGGGGGCATGTCGGCTGGCATCGGGTCGGCTGGCATCGGGTCGGTTGACACCGGGGCGGTTGGCATCGGGTTGTGCCGGCTTCCTGTAGCACAGCAATGTCCTGCGGATTTGCTTGGCCGGATCGGCCCGGACGCGCATGGCGCGTGCAAAGCCGCCAGATCGCGCAATGGTCCGGCTGAAGCCTGGCGCCGGCATCGCCGGCCGATGCGGTTCTCCGGATTTTTGAAGAGCGTTGAGCAAATTCGTCGAGAAGTATCAGGGTGGTGTTGTTCGGGCCGGATGTCGAGACGTCTTCGGGCGGACTTTGGCCGAAGACATGCCGCTCTTCACCCGGTGTCTTGTCCCGACCGCGGGATGTCGGCACGGGCGGCGCCGGTCAACCAGCGCGGTTGGTCGCGGCGATGTGACGGCTTTGGCCTGTGTCGTCCTCGCAACACGTTAGCAACAAATTCAACACGCCACAGCGCGAACGGAACCGCGCCCCTTTTCCGCCACAGCGGTGGATGATTTCGAATAGACGCCAGGAACGCGGGGATCGGAACGCGACACCGAGACCGGTTGATGGCGACCGCGCGGGGGCGCGAAGCGGGTACGAAGAGTGTGATGGACGCCAAGGCCAGACACGAGGCGAAGCGCAGCCGCCACCTGACCGAAGGGGTCGAGCGGGCGCCGAACCCGGCGTTCAAGCTCAGGCCTTTTCTCGCGGATTTGAAGTCCGGCGGCCGCCGTGTCGCCAAATACCTGTTCCAAGCTGGCGATGTCCCGTCGCTATGGAACCAGGACCAGGACATGGCCGTTCCGGCCAATAAGCTTTCGGGCGCGACCCTCGATGACCACGCCATCATCGCGATCGACGCCGAAAAGGACACGCTGAATGTGAATGTGTCGAAGGTCGGACTCGACACGCGGCAGCCGGGTTGGAAGCCGCGGCCCGAGTTCGCCTCCGGTCGTCTGTGGAAGCGTGCCGAACCGGTGGGACCCGCGCCGAGCGGCGTGGTCATCCGTCCCGGCGCAGCCGCTGAGAAGAAGTGTTATGCGGATATTTGAGCGCCTCGTCTTCGTCAACGTGTTGGCCGTCGGGCTGGGATTCGCCTCGGCATCCGCCTTCGACGGCAGGCGCTCGCCCAGCGATGTGACGCCCGCGGTCGGGGTCGACTTGGTGTCGCGGGACTCGATTTCGGCGCCGGCGCTCGCCCCGTCGATGCCGGCGCTGGCGCCCTCCAGCATTCCGGCGCCGACGCTCGGCGGTCCGGGTTTCGGCCGCCGTCTACCCGAGCCGTCCGGGACGTTGACCCCGGCCGAGGCCTTCCGGCGCGGCGCCCAGACGCTGCGGACCGGCGACGTCAAGGCGGCGCTGTCGTCACTCGAATACGCGGCATCCCACGGGTACATGGACGCTCAATGGAGACTCGGGCGCTTGTATGCCGAGGGCACCCAGGTCAAGCGTGACGACTACCGCGCCTTCCGGTATTTCCAGGAAATCGTCGGCGCCGACGTCGACGACAGCCTCGGCATCCGGCAGGCGTCCTACGTCGCCGACGCACTGGTCTGGCTCGGAGTCTATTACGCCGACGGGATCGCCGGATCGCCGATCAAGACCGATCTGCACCGCGCCCATGAAATGCTGAGGTATTCCGCCACTTATTTCGGCAACGCCAACGCCCAGTATCAGTTGGGCCGGATGTATCTCGACGGCAAGGGTGTGGCGCGCGACCCACGTCAGGCGGTCGGCTGGCTGCGTCTGTCGGCCAACAAAGGCCAGGCGCAGGCTCAGGCCCTGTTCGGCACGATGCTGCTCCGCGGCGATGATGGGGTGCCGAAGGATCCGGCGCGCGGGCTGATGTGGCTGACCCTGGCGCGCGACGCGGCGCCGGCCGACAAGCGCATCGCCGACCTGCATGCCGCGGCTTCGCAGCAGGCGACCGACGATCAGCGTGTGCTGGCACTGACCTTCATCGAGTCCCGGCTCAACGGCGGCCGCCGCGAATGATGGTGCGGTCCGCGTTGGACCAGTTGCGGGCCAAAGCGATGGCCGCTTGAATTCGCCTCGTACGCCATCCGCTTCGATCACTTTGTGATCGGCGTTCGGCGTGTTTTCACCCCAGCGCCAGATCGACCCAGACGGGCACGTGGTCGGAGGGCTTTTCCCAGGCCCGGACATGCTTGTCGACGCCGGCCGCCGTCAGCCGGTCGGCGGCCTGCGGCGACAGCAGGACGTGATCAATCCGGATACCGTTGTTCTTCTGCCAGGCGCCCGCCTGGTAGTCCCAGAAGGTGTACAGCCCCGCCGCGTCGGTGGTGGCGCGCAGGGCATCGGTCAGGCCGAGATGGACCAGGGTTTGGAAGCGCGCCCGGGTCTGCGGCAGGAACAGCGCATCGCCCGCCCACGCCGCCGGGTCATGCACGTCGCGGGCGGTCGGAATGACATTGAAGTCGCCGGCCAGGACCAGCGGCTCCTCCAACGCCAACCGCTCCCGGGCGTAGCCTGACAACCTTTCCATCCATTTGATTTTATATGAATACTTATCCGTTCCCACCGGGTTTCCGTTGGGCAGATAGATCGACGCGATCCGGACCACACCAGTCCCGGCCGGAACGACCGCTT
>JAVBUK010000269.1:0-6937 GCA_031555345.1 Xanthobacteraceae bacterium
TGGGGAGGCGCGGTCGATGCCTTCCGCATCCTGAGCCCGATGATCGTGGTGTCTTCGATTTCCAGCCCGCTGAGCTGGCTCATCAACTCGCTGGGGCTGGTCACCCGCAGCCTGCACATCACCCTGGTCACGACGCCGTTCATGATCACCGCCTATGTGATCGGACTGCCCTACGGACCCACCGGGGTGGCGGCCGCCTATTCGGCCGGCATGCTGCTGAAGGTTCTGCCGGTCGCCGCCTGGGCGCTGACGGACACCGGAATTCGCCTCTCGGAACTGCTGAGGGCGTTGGGGTGGCCGCTGGCCGCCACGGTCGTCGCCGCCGGCATCGGGTATGTGGGGCACGCGTTGTACGCGCCGATGTTGCCTCTCGTTTCGAGGATGCTCGCCGATCTCGCGGTCTTCGGTACGGCCTACCTCGCGTTGCTCCTGTTTGTCGCCGGCGAGCGATCTTCGTACGTCGATCTGCTGCGGGCCATCAGGGCTTCGCAATCCTCCTGAGGTCCTGACCCGCATGCACCGCCGAGACGTCGCGCACGAATCTCCCGAACCGGAAAAGCCGATGGCGGGGTTGCGCCGCGCGGTCGCCGGCGCATGGTCGGCGGCGCGGCTTCGCCGTGTCTTGGTCCATCGGGCCGCCGCAGACCGCAGTGCGGCGAACGGTGTTTTCGAGGTCGGACCCATGTCCGGGCGCGAAAGCGTGCCTGTCACCGGGAACGGAACCGCGGCGTGCGGTGGCGGCGGACCGGGCCGCGGCGGGCAGCCCCCGCTGATCACGATCGCCATACCGACGTTCAATCGAGCGGCGATGTTGCGGCAGGCGATGCAGTCCGCCCTGGCGCAAAAATTCGCCGATTTCGAACTCGTCGTTTCCGACAATGCTTCCTCCGACGGAACGCAGCAGGTGATCGCCGGCTTCGCGGACGAGCGAATCCGCGTGCTCCGTCAGACCACGAACATCGGCCTGTTCGCCAACGTCAACGCCTGCATCGACGCGGCGCGCGGCGCCTACATTCTCATCCTGTCGGACGACGACGCGATTCCCGACGATGCACTGCAACTGTACCTCGGCTTGCTGGCGGAACATCCGGATCTTTCGATGGTCATGGGCGCCGTCGAATACCTCGACGAGGGACAGCAGCCCGCCCGCCGCCGATACGACAGGCCGCCGCTGTCGACGGGATGCTATCCGGGAACGTTCCTGCTCGCGGAATACCTGCGCCGCAGGTTGTTCCCGGAAATGTGTGCCGTTCTGTTCCGCACGGACGTGCTGAGGAGCGGCGGAGGGTTCGCGCGAAATCACCACTATGCCGGCGATCTGGCGACGTACGCGCGCTTTCTTCTCGGCGGCCGGTGCGGCTTGGTCGCCGCTCCGGCGGGGCTCTACCGCATCGGCCCGCACAGCCAGACCGCCAGACTGACGGCGGAATTGCGGTTGCGGGACGTCTGGAGCGTGCTTCAGGAATTGACCGAGGCGGCGTCCGAACTGGGGGAACAAGCGCAACGCGAGATCGGCCGTCTGGCCGCCCGTCATCTCGCGCTGCTGGCGATCGACCGCGCGGCCGCGGTCAGGCGGGGCGGCGGCAACGCCGCAGGCGTGTTGCGATGTCTGTGGAGTTTGCGGTGGTGTTTCGGCAACGGGTTGGGCGCCGCAGCGCTGGCATTCTGCTCCCGAAGCGCGATCCGAGCGGTGACGCCGAACCGGATCGCTGCCCTGGTTCGGGCGGCCGAGCGTGCCGGAGGGCGGGCGAAAGGAGAATCGGTGCGTCTGCACGGTTTCGAGGCGGGCGAAACCTGATGCGGCCGACGGCGATCAAGCCGCCGCAGATCGGGGTTTCCGCGGGACGCTCGCGGCGTGAACGTCAACGAATGAAGACCGAGACGGAAGATGGCAAGACTTCGGCACCCAGGGAAATTCGCCGACCGAAGAGCAAGACCGAAAGTGGTCGCATTCTTGGGGCACTTCGACGCGACAAATCTCGGCAACGAGGCGACGCTTCGGGCGGTCTACGATCGTCTTCGGTCCGCCGAACCTAACGTGGAATTCGTCTGCATATCGACCAATCGTCGCCCCCCGGTCGCCGTGCCGATGGACTGCATCCCGATTTCCGGTACGTTCGCGACCTCGCTTCCCTCGCGCAACGCGTTTGTCCGACTGCTGGAGCGCTTGTGCAGGCGGATCCCGAGCGAATTCTACCGATGGTTCAGCGCCCTGCTCGTCGCGCGGTGTATCGACGTCTTCGTCGTTCCCGGTACGGGCCTGTTGACCGACACCTGGGGGCTCTGTGCATTCGGGCCCTACAATGTGTTCAAATGGGCGCTGTTGGCGAAACTGAACGGGCGCAAGCTGATTTTCGCCAGTGTCGGCGCCGGTCCGCTGTACGGCGTGGCCGGACGGTGGCTGGTCAGGGCGGCGCTGTGGTGCGCCGATTTCCGGTCCTACCGGGACGTTTCGACGCGGGAATGCCTCGGCCGTACCGGACTGGACGTGACCGGCGATCCGATCTATCCGGACCTGGCGTTCGGCCTGTCCAACGCGACGGCGGTCGATCGAGACCGGCGGACGGGTCGGAACGGCGGCAGGCCGGTCGTCGGCCTGGGGCTGATGGCGGACGCCGGACGATATCGCACGGCCGATCCCCACGCCGAAACCCACCGGCATTATCTCGATAGCCTCGCGGGTCTCGCGGCGTGGCTGGTGGCGAACGGGTACGACGTCAGGCTGCTGATCGGCGACATCTCGGAAGACCGCAACGTGACCGGCGAGTTTCGCGCCCTCCTGGCCAAGATCCTGCCCCCGCAGCATGCGGACCGTGTCGTCGACGAGCCGATCGACTCTTTCGAGGGACTGCTGTCGCAGATCGCCAAGACCGACCTCGTCGTCGCGACCCGGTTCCACAACGTGGTCCTGGCATTGCTGCGCAACAAGCCGACCATATCCATTTCCTTCCACCACAAGTGCGAGTCGCTGATGCGCGCGATGGGCTTGACGGACTATTGTCTCGACATCGACGGCCTGACGGCCGAAATGCTGGTCGAGCGGTTCCGCGACCTCGCTGCGAACGCGGTCGAGCTGAAAGCGCGGATCGGAGCGAGGACCAGCGAGTACCGTCGGGTGCTGGACGACCAGTACCGGGTGATCGCCGATCTGATGGCGATGCGATCGGCGGAGCCAGACGGGTGTCCGGTGGTGTCTTCGCGAGGAGGGTGACCGAATGTCCCGAGGTGGATGCGGCAGCGTCGACCGCAGGGCGATCGACCGCGACCGACCTGGAAATTGTCCGCGCAGCGGAATGGCACGGACGATGACCGACACTCATCACGAGGGATCCGGCCGTCCGGCCGCGCCGCCGGTGCGGTACCCGCCGGCGGTGGAGTCGATCCGGTCGACCAATGTCCATGCGCTGTTGCGCGGGATCGCACTCGTGGTGCTGCTCACGCGTTCGGTCTGCGACCCGTTGTTCGGACTGACCAGCACCGATTTCGGAGGCGCCGCGATCGGCATCGGCGCGGTGGAGAACGCGCTGGTCATCGCGGTTGCGGTGCTGCTGGTCGCGACCCGGCCGCGCGCGGTGCCGCCGATGGTCTACGGAATGTGGGCGCCGTTCCTCCTGGTGGTGTTTGGCGCGATCCTCTACGCGCCGCAGTTCTCGACGGCCGCGAGACAGTCGCTGGTGATCCTGTCGTATTGGGCGGTGTTCACCATCGCGTTCTTCATGATACGGTCGGCGGACGATCTGCCCCGGCTGGTGCTGCTGGTGTTCGCGTCGTCGCTCGTCCCCTCCGTTTGCGCGCTCTGGGATTTGCGGCTGGTGACGGCCGACGGCGAATTCCGCCTGCAGAGCACCTTCACCCACCCCAACATCTACGCCTTTTACCTCGTGCTGCTGCTGGGGTTGGTCCTCTACGTCCGGAGTTCGTCGGCGGCCCGCTGGCCGGCCGGCGCACGGCGGCTGATCACCCTGTACGCGCCGATTCTGCTGCTGTTTCTGCTGTTCACCCAGACGCGAAGCGCCTGGGCGGCCTGCGCTCTCATGCTGCTGGCCTATGCGATCCTGGTCGACCGGCGATTGCTGGCCCTGGTGTTGATTGTGCCGATCGTGTTGTCGACCCGGACGATGGTCGGTGACCGGATCGCCGATCTCTCGAGCGGCGGCGAAATCGAGAGCTACAAGCAGCTCAACGATGCCACGCGGCTCAATTCGTTGGCCTGGCGCGGCGTCCTGTGGTCGTCGGCGATGGAGCCGATCGCGGAACGTCCGATCCTCGGCCACGGGCTCGAATCGTTCCGGCCGTCCACCTTGAGGTTCTTTCCGTTGGCGACCCCGCCGGAGGGGTGGGATGCGCACAATTGGTACGTGCAGATGCTGTTCGAGATGGGGCTGGTCGGCTGCCTCGCCTATCTGTGGTTGGTGGCGTCGCTGCTGCTCCTGCTCAAGAAAGGACTGCGCCACGACCGCAACGGGACCGTCGTCATTCTGGTGATCGTCGGCGCCTATTTGCTCGAGTCGTATGCGGACAACATGATCTACTATCTCGCTTTCAACTGGTACCAAATGTTCATCGTCGGGGCGTTCTGCGCCTGGATTCTGCGTGCCGAGGCGGGAGCGGGGCTTTCGCCGGCGCGCCGACGCGCCGACATGCGACCTTCGGGATGATCCGCGGATCATGCCAGCACCGGCGACGGTGCCGCGGGCGAAAGAACGCTACCGGGCGGTCGCCCGCCAGGCGCGGCCGAACGCGCTGCGCAATCGGTCGGCGTTTTCGATTTCGAACATGGTGTCGTGGTCGCCGCCGATCTCGATGACATCGAGGCGCGGGCACCGCCTTCGCCATGCGTCGTCGTCACCGGCGCTCGTACGGGTCCGAAGCAGGGTGGCGGGAGCGTCGAGCCCGGGCGGATTCTCGTCCAGTGACCCGACCCAGGCGGCGGTGGTCCAGATCAGCAACCGCATGGTCAATTCCTGGCCGAAGACGGAATCGTTGGCGGCGAGCCACCGCAGCGGCTTGGGGTGGTTGCGCAGCAGGTCGGGCAGGCGGTGGCCTGCGGTGCGAAACGCCGCGCGCCAGCACAGCCGCCGGCAGTATCCCACGAGAGCGCCCGCGCGCCGACGGCGCAACAGATCGGCGCAGCGCGTCAGGATGCGTTCTTTCCAACGCGGCGACCGGTGCGGCGAATTGATCATGACCGAATCGACGGCGCAGAGCCCGACGATCCGGCGACCCATCGCCTGAAGGCGCAGCGCCGTCGCGTAGCCCAGATGCCCGCCGATCGATATGCCCAGGATGCGGAGCGGCCCCCGCGGGGCGCAGGCGTCGATCCGGGCGGCGATTCGGTCGACCAGCCCGTCGGCCGACAGGCCTTCGTCGATGTAGGTCCGCCAATTCGGGTAGCTGATCGGAACGAATTGAGCGGGATCGTCGCCAGGCGCCGTGAACAATGTGGTATCGGGTGGGTCGCCGCCCGCTCCGGGGAAAACGAAGACCGGCGTCGGTGTGGTGCTCATTGGCCGGCTGCCGGGCGCGATGCGAGATCGCTCGCCACCGTTCGGGCGGTGTAATCGGCACCGACCACGAAACGGAACAACGGGCCGAAGCTCATGGCCGATGCCGGGCCGATGAAGCGCAGACCCGGAACCGACGACTGAAAGCCGGCGTCCAGGCGGGGGGAACGCTCCCGGCGGTCGACGGCGGAACGCAGCGCCGGATGCAGAAACCCGATGCGGTCGACGTCGATCGCGTAGCCGGTTCCGGCGACGACGCGGTCAACGACGATCTGGCGGTGCTTGCGCTCCCCGTCAACCGCAAGCCGTAGCGCCACCCGGTTTCCGATCTCGCGTCCGGCGACGATCGCCGTACCGGTGTGGATCGGAATCCGGTTCTCGACGCGGGGGCGGAGCCACCAGGCACCCTCGGGAGGCAGGTGCGATTTGACGAACCGCATTCGCAGCGATTCCGGCACGCGATGCATTGCGCCGGGAAAGCGGGTCAGGGCCCATGCCTTCGGTCCGGAGCCGAGCCCCGAAATCGGTGATCGCAGCCGCCGCCACCAGCCGCGCGGGCGGGCGCTGCGCGTCATCCACCGGACCGACGGCTTGCGGATCAGCAATTGGGGGTAGGCACCAGCCTCGTGCAACAACGCCGCCGCTTCGAGTGCGGACTGGCCGGCGCCGACCACGGCGACGTCCAGCCCCTTGAATGCCGCGAATTCCGCCACGGCGGAGCTGTGGATCGCGAGGCCGGAAGGCAGGCTCGACAGCGCGGGCGGCAGGTGGGCAAAACTGGCGAGGCCGGTGGCGACCACGACATGCGAAGCGGTCAGACGTTCGCCATCGGCGAGCGTGACGGCGAAATGAGTCGCCGCGCGCGCGACCTCGCGCACCTCGACGGGTTCGACCCAGCCGACGTTATTGGCCTGGAACCAGCGGCCGTAGGCGGCGAAATTCTCGATCGAGCACGGTTCGAAGATCTCCAGGCCGCGCGGACCGTTGTAATCGGCGAACGACGACCCTGGCGACGGCGCCGATATGTTGGTGCCGAAGCAGAACGACTTGAGATATCGCTCGCGCCCGGCGCGGGCGATCTGCGACCAGAACGCCATCGGGTGGCCGAAAATGCGATGCGGGATGTCGTGCTGGGCCAGGTGGGCCGCCAGCGAAAGGCCATAGGGACCGGCGCCAATGATGGCCACGACGGGCTTGCCCATGTTGCCGCTGCTCACATTTCACGGGCCAGGGCGGGTGGCAGGGGGACCATGGTCCGCAGGAAGCGCGGCGCCGCCCGGAATCCCAGATACAGCTCGGAAAGCGCATGAATGACCGCCGGCATGGGGTCGCTGGCGTCGGTCACCAGGTCGACCGTATGGTCGGCGTGTTGCCTGGCCCATGTCCGCCAGCAGGCGAGGTCGGCAGGGCTCGCGCTCAGGCACAGGGCGCGC
>JAVBUK010000311.1:0-2510 GCA_031555345.1 Xanthobacteraceae bacterium
CCGAGCAGCACGGCGAGCGCGATCGCCTCGCCGAGCAGCCTGGAAATCGGCTCCGGATAGGCGTGGCCGGACAGAATGGCATCCAGCGCGGGGCCGAGACGGACCACCCGCCCGCGCAGGTCGAGGCTTTCCACCGCGAACGGCACGATGGCGTCGTCGGCAGCGATGTCGCGCGGCGCGCGCGCGGAGAGTTCGGTGTCTTTCATCGGCGACATATAGGAACCCGTGCCGCTCCCGGGAGGGCACCCGGCAGCACCAGGCGAGGATTCCCTTCTGGACGTGCAGGCGGTTTTCCGCCTCGTCGAACACCACCGACTGGGGACCGTCGATCACCTCCGCGGTGACCTCCTCCCCGCGGTGCGCCGGCAGGCAATGCATGAAAATGGCGTCCGGCCGCGCCTGCGCCATCAGCGCCGCGTCGACCTGATAGGGTTTGAGCAGGTCGTGACGGCGCGCTCCGTCCTGATCGCCCATCGACACCCAGATGTCGGTGAGGACGCAGTGCGCGCCTTTCACCGCCTGTTGCGGATCGTGCCCGATGGAGATCGCGGCGCCGGACGACTTGACCCAGTCCAGAACCTCCTGTCTGGGCGCGAGCTCGGGGGGGGTCGCGACGGCGAGCTCGAAATCGAACCGCTCGGCGGCGTGCATCCACGAGGTCAGCACGTTGGAGGCATCGCCCGTCCAGGCGATGCGTTTGTGGCGGATCGACCCGCGATGCTCCTCGAACGTCATCACGTCGGCCATCACCTGGCAGGGATGCGACCGGCGCGTCAGCGCGTTGATCACCGGGACGGTGCCGTGCTCCGCCAGCTCCATCACCATGTCGTGGTCGAGCGTGCGGATCATGATCACGTCGACATACCGCGACAACACGCGCGCGGTATCGGCGACCGTCTCGCCGCGACCGAGCTGCATCTCCTGGCCGGTGAGCAGAATGGCTTCGCCGCCGAGCTGACGCATGGCGACGTCGAACGAGACGCGCGTGCGCGTCGATGGCTTGTCGAAGATCATCGCCAGCACCCTGCCGGCGAGCGGACCCGTCTTCGGACGCGATCGCTTGAGCCGCTCCTTCATCACGCGGCTGCGCTCGAGGATCCCACGCAGTTCGGGCGTCGGGAGGTCGATGATATCGAGGAAATGGCGAGCCCGGGCACTCACTCCGTTGCTCCTTCGTAGGGGTTCGAGCGACGACGCTGCGGACGGCCGCGGGCCAGCCGCACCAGACCGTTGCCGCACCGGAATGGCAGAAGACGAGTCGCGGAAAACGCGGCGCATCCGCGTCCGATCCGCCGCACGCCCTCGCCTCGCCCGAAGGCGAGATCGACGCGCGCGTCAGTCGACCATGGATGCGACGTCACGGTGGCAACTCGCGGTCTCGTCGAGGGGTCAGTGGTCTCGTCGAGGGTTCAAACGAAATGTGCCGCCTCACCGGGCGGCACGTCGGCTTATTCTAGGTGCCGGCTTTCGCGTGTCAACTTGGGGAACTGTGGTACGGCGGCCACGCCCGGAATCAAACCACGGCATGAACATGTGGAAGCAGGGAGACCGACTCTTGCGCCCGAGTCGCGGCATATAGTAGCGTTTACGTCAAGAGACGCGATATCTCGCGCGGCGGACTGTTATCTGAGTAATGGCCGGTGTTTAGCGTTACCGTCGGTGGCCGGTCGGCCGCCGGACGGTCTGTAGGGATTCCGCCGAGCCGTCCGCCGCCGACGCGCCGGGATTAGGGACGAGAAAAAATATGACGTGGAACGACGAGCGGGTGGAGCTCCTCAAGAAACTCTGGACCGACGGCCTCTCGGCCAGCCAAATCGCGGCTGAACTCGGTGGCATCACCCGCAATGCGGTAATCGGCAAGGTACATCGTCTTGGTCTGTCGGGGCGCGCCAAGGCTCCGACAGCGTCCGTTCCCCGCCCGCGCAAGCCCCGCGCCAGCCCGCACATCATGCGGGTCGCCCGGCCCGCGACCCGCGGCAACACCGCGCTGGCGCCGCTGCACAGCTACGAACTCGACGTCGAGCCCGAGCCCAATCTGATCGAGAACGTCATTCCGCTCGGGCAGCGCTGCACGCTGCTCGAGTTGAACGAAGGCAAGTGCCGCTGGCCGATCGGCGATCCCGGATCGACCGAGTTTTTCTTCTGCGGCGGCAAGCCGCTCGAAGCCCTGCCCTATTGCGGCTATCATTCGCGGCTGGCCTACCAGCCGGTGGCCGAGCGCCGGCGTGAAAAGCGGATGGAACGGGCCTGATGTGAAATTCGGCTGATCCGTTCGTCGGATCCGCCGAATTTCGTCAAGCCCAAACCCCAGGCGCGATCTCGGTGCTCGAGCCAAGCGGCCATCCGCCGATCGCAAAGCGATCAAGCGGATGGCGTATGATGGACCACCGCCGGCCGGTTCAGGCACCTCTACCGTAGCGATCGTTGAACGCGTAGCCCGATCCGCGCACGGTTCGGATCGGCCGGATTCCATCGAGCCCGAATCGCCGGCTCGATCTCGGCGGGCGCGT
>JAVBUK010000159.1:0-8123 GCA_031555345.1 Xanthobacteraceae bacterium
GAGCGCTCGCCCGGGTGTTCGCCGGGAAGCGCGAGCAGCCACTTGCGGGTGCCGTCGACCGAGACCTGCTCGGCCACGACCTCCGGCCGCGCCACGGTGAAATGCCCGGCCAACGCCGCACGCAGATCCTTGGAGATCGACGTCATGGCGTCGAACTCACGCACCCCGCGCATGTAGATCCAGTGCCAGAGCTGCTGAATGCGCATCTTGTGCTGGGACGACGGCACGCCGATGCGGCCGAGCGCGGCGCCGAGCTCAGCCCGGCTCATGCCGACCAGCGACGGCTGGTCGGGAGCGACGTAGCGCTCGCTCGGCGTCTTCTCGACAAAGCCGGCCGCGGCGGCGGCCGATGGTGGGGCGGGCAGGATCGTGGTCATGGCCTGTGCGGGTTGTGGCAACGCTGTAGCATAGATAGGCGGGCACATGAAAACCGCGACTCGTATCCCGGTTCCGTTTGCAGCCCGCCCGGTGCGAACGTCAAATCCACCACACGAGGCATGCGGTCGTTTCGGATCCCGGCGCCATCGCGCCTGCGGCCTGCGAGGATTCCGGTCGCCGCGCCCGGCCGGCTACCGGCATTCCTGGCCGACGCGGTCGAGGGCCTGCGACAGGCCCCGGAGCGAGAACACGTCGACGGTGGCGGTGCCGCGCGCAGACGTTCCCTTGACGGTGACGTCGGTGCCTTTGCGCAACGCCTCGACCAGGCGGGATTCTTCGGCCGCATTCTTGATCCAGGCACCGTCGCTCTGGGTGTACATGGCATATTGGGCGCCACCGACATCGAGGCTGGCGTCGGTCTTCGGTTTGAACCCGTAGCCAATGACCACTGAAATCTCGTCCTTCACTTTCTCCGCCGGGCGCGACGACACGAACATGTAGGCCTGGTCCCGCGGCCGATTGGGGGGAACGGTTTGCGAGGTGGTCGGCTTGGCCAGCGCGAAGCAGACCTTCTTGCCGGCCGGGGTCGCCGTGTAGGCGCCCCATTCGCCGAATTGGCCGAGCAGAATCGGCTGGACCCCGCCAACCGCAGGGACCGTTGCCGGCGGGGTCCGCGAGCGGGCCGGCGCGGACCGGGTTTGCTGCGCTTGGGCAAGATCAGCAGCCCAGACACCCACGGCACACAACAGCGGCACGGCGAAGAAGCGAATGTCGTGTTTCATCGAAGCCCGCCCGTGTTCTGGAAACGTTCTCAAGTTCCTTGGCGAAATCAGCATGCGGCGCCATTCCAGCCGAGGTGCATCCGACTATGCCCAGATTCTGGGAATTATGACCAGATTCGACGAGCAAGGGAGACAACGGACAATGCGCGGGCGCCAGAGCGCCAAGGGTGCCGGCGCAGGCATGCAGGGGCCACGAAGCCTGCCCGCTGCCGAAAACGTTATGCTGACGCACGCTTGGTGTCCCGGTTCCGACGTTCGTTCCGTTGCAGCCCACTCCGGACCAACGTCGGAACCGAAAAGGACACTGGTGTGGTGGAAGCTGTGAAATTCAGCCACCTATACTGTTTTCACATGGCTGCCACACGCCTTATGCATCGGTTGCATTACCATGCGGCGCGAGTATGACCGGGCGCCGGTGGAACGCCGGGGTCGGCGACCGAGCCGACCCGGCAAGATCCTGGGCCGGTCACGGATATGGACATTGGCGACACATGAAAGCCCTTCTCTGCACCCGCCTCGGCGGCCCTGACGACCTGGAAATGGCCGACATTCCCGAGCCGACCGCCGGCCCGGGCGAGGTCGTGGTCCGCGTTCACGCCGCCGGACTGAATTTTTTCGACACCCTGATCATCGCCGGAAAGTACCAGCACAAGCCGCCGCTGCCGTTCTCGCCCGCCTCGGAGTTTGCCGGCGAGGTGGAAAGCATCGGGCCCGGCGTGACGTCGCTCGCGCCTGGAGATCACGTCATCGGCTCGCTGGGCTGGGGCGCGGCGCGCGAAAAGATCGTCGTCACGGCGGATCACGCAACCAGGCTGCCGGCGGGAACCGACCTCGACCGCGCCGCCGGCCTGACCGTGACCTACGGCACCTCGTTTTACGCCCTGAAGGATCGCGGGACTCTTGCGGCGGGCGAGACCCTCGCGGTCCTCGGCGCCGCCGGCGGAACCGGGCTCGCCGCCGTCGAACTCGGCAAGCTGATGGGCGCCCGCGTGATCGCCTGCGCCTCGAGCAACGAAAAGGTCGCGTTCGCCTGCCGGCACGGCGCCGACCACGGCGTCAACTATGCGGACCAGGACGTCAAAGAGGCGCTGCGCCGACTGACCGGCGGCGACGGCGTGGACGTGGTCTACGATCCGACCGGCGGTGCGCAGGCCGAACGGGCCCTGCGCGCCCTGCGGTGGTCGGGTCGCCATCTCGTGGTCGGCTTTACGGCCGGGATGCCGACGCTGCCGATCAATCTGACGCTGCTGCGCAGCCTCGACATCCGCGGCGTCTACTGGGGCGGCTGGGTCCAGCGCCATCCTGCCGCCAACCGCGCCAACATGGCCGAAATCGTGCGCTGGTTCGCCGACGGCAAACTATCGGCCTACCTGCACGGTGTCTATCCGCTCGAGGCGGCAGCGCACGCTCTCAAGCTGATCGCCGGACGCGAGGTGATGGGCAAGGTGATCCTGCAGCCGCGCGGCTGACGGCGGCGACCGCCGTCGGCCCGATATCAGCCCGCCGCTTTTGCGCGCGACAGCGTCCGGCGCGCCGCCTCGCGATGCGCCGGCGTGATGTGGCCGACGACCAGCCGGAGCGCGGCCGCCAGAACCGCCGCATCGTCGGTGAATCCCATCATCGGCAGCAGATCGGGCAGGATGTCGACCGGCAGGATGAAATAGGCCAGCGCGCCGACCAGCGCGATTTGGACATGGCGCGGCGTCTGGCGGTCGAACGCACAGTAATAAGCCGTCACCAGGTCTTCGGCGAACGGCAGATCCGCCGCGATCCGCTTCAGGCGGCCCCAGAAGCGTCGTCGCTCGCGGGTTTTTGCCTGCTGCGCCGCGGGGTCGTCCCAGGCTGTGCGGTTGGTGGCCGTCATGTCGGTTCTCCGAAACTGGCGCAGACATGGGGCGGCCCGGCGCCGCAGACAAGGGCGGCACCTGCGGCAGAACGTCGACAGCGGCCCGGAGATCACGACCGCGAGCGAATGCGTATCAACCGCGAATGACCCGCCGGACACCGGCACGTTGGCGGCGACGGCCCCGCCGGGCGGCGGATGCGCGGGACTCGGTCAGCGGCAACTCCAGCTGGAACCCGTCGGGGAATACCACGCGGCGGGATGTGATCAGCAGTTCGCCATCCTCACCGGGCACGCCCTCGACCACGTAGTGCGTTCCGATGGGAAACCGTGAGGGCAGACGACGAGCCCGGGCCATACTCGACTCTCGTGAAGGCTGTATCGGCGGGAAACGCCGACAATCCAACACACTCATCGCAATTCGGTTCCCGCCGGCGTCTCCGGACAGGAACGGGCCGGCTGCCTCGCAGCGCCTTTGCCGCCATGATAGGAAACAGGCGACACGAAAGATTTGCTGCCACCGTCAGGAAGAGGCTGTGACCGACCCATGGCGACAACAGACCAGGCCCCGGCCGAGCTTGCCGCGACCGTGCGGAAACTGGGCCAGGGAGCGCGCGCGGCCAGCCGCATGCTGGCGCTCGCGCCTGCCGAGACCAAGAACGCGGCGCTCCGGAACATGGCGACGGCCATCCGCGACACCAACGCCGAAATCCTGGCCGCCAATGCCGAGGACATCGCCGAGGCGCAGGCCAGCGGCACGACTGCCGCGTTCATCGATCGGCTCAAGCTCGACGCCAGGCGGATCGAGGCGATCGCGGCGGGTGTCGAAGTCGTGGCCGGCCTTGCCGATCCGGTCGGCGCCGTCATGGACGCCTGGACGCGTCCCAACGGAATGACGATCGAGCGGGTCCGGGTGCCGCTCGGGGTGATCGGAGTGATCTACGAAAGCCGCCCGAACGTCACCGCGGACGCCGGCAGCCTGTGCATCAAAGCCGGCAATGCGGTGATCCTGCGCGGGGGCTCGGACAGCTTCCGCTCCTCCCGGGCGATCCACGCGGCGCTCGCCGCCGGCCTGACCCGGGCTGGATTGCCGGCGGATGCGATCCAGCTGGTGCCGACGCGCGACCGCGCCGCGGTCGGCCTGCTGCTGGGCGGGCTCGACGGCAACCTGGACGTCATCGTGCCACGCGGGGGCAGAGACCTGGTGGCGCGCGTGCAAACCGAGGCGCGGGTGCCGGTGTTTGCCCACCTCGACGGCAACTGCCACGTCTATGTGGACGGGGCAGCCGATCCCGAGATGGCGAAAAAGATCCTGCTCAATGCCAAGATGCGACGCACCGGCGTGTGCGGAGCCGCGGAGACACTGCTGGTGGACCGAAAAGCGGCCGATCTCGTCGCTCCGCTCGCCGCCATGCTGCTCGACGCCGGGTGCGAGGTCAGGGGCGATCCCGCCACCCAGGCGGTCGATCGGCGCATCAAGCCGGCGACCGAACAGGACTGGTCGACCGAATACCTCGACGCCATCATCGCCGCCAAGGTGGTCGACGGGGTCGACGGCGCGATCGCCCACATCAACCGGTACGGGTCGCACCACACCGATGCGATCGTCACCCGCGACGCCGATGCGGCGGAAAAATTCCTCCGTGAGGTCGATTCGGCCATCGTGCTGCACAACGCCTCGACCCAGTTCGCCGACGGTGGCGAGTTCGGGTTCGGCGCCGAGATCGGCATCGCCACCGGCCGATTGCATGCCCGCGGTCCCGTCGGGGTCGAGCAGCTCACCACCTTCAAGTATCGGATTCGTGGATCGGGGCAGACCCGCCCGTGAGCAACGCTCCGCCCGCCGGCCCGGTTGCGGGAGCAGCGGCGCTCGCCCGGCGTGACCGGCGCATTCCGCCTCACGCCGCCGGCATGCGCGTCGGGCTGTTCGGCGGAACCTTCGACCCGCCGCACGAGGCCCATCGGGCGGCCTGCCTGCTGGCGATGAAACGTCTGCGGCTCGATCGGGTCTGGTGGCTGGTCACCCCCGGCAATCCCCTCAAGAACACGCTGGGACTGGCGCCGCTGGCGGACCGGATCGCGGCCGCGCGCACCCTGGCGCGCCACCCGCGCATCGTGGTGACCGGCCTCGAGGCATCGCTGGGGGCGACGTTCACCCGCGATACCATCCGCTATCTGGCGGAACGTTGCCGGGGTGTGCGCTTCGTCTGGCTCATGGGCGCGGACAACCTGCGCACCTTTCATCGCTGGCAGCACTGGCGGGACATCGCGGCGATGGTCCCGATGGTGGTGATCGACCGGGCCGGCTCGAGCCTCGATGCCACCGCGGGCCCCGCCGGCCACGCGCTTTCGGCGGCCCGGCGGCGCGAAACGACGGCGGCGGCGCTGCCGTCCCGCCGGCCACCGGCCTGGATCCTGCTGCATGGGCTAAAGTCGCCGCTGTCCTCGACCGCGCTGCGGAAGCGCCGGTTGTACGCACTCGGTCCGACCCCGGTGCAGGCGGGAGCCGCCGGCGGCCCGGCCGATGCCTGACTGTCGCGGCACCCCTGGGCGACGGCGGGCGGACCGCGGCGTCGACGACAAAGCGGTTGGAAGAAAGGTTGAAACCGGATACCAGACGCCCTTATCTTCAATCATCAGGCCCCGGGCAGGGCGTCCGGGGTCGCGTGGCGCGAAAGGAAGGACCCCTGACCACATCTGCCCTTACGCGGGCCGGCACAAAGCGTAGGCCTGCTCCCGTCTCCAAGGTGCGACCTGACGCCGAGGAGACCCTTCGAACTGTCCTCGCGCGCCTCGACGACATGAAGGCCGAGGACGTTCTCACCATAGACCTCCGCGGCAAATCGTCGATCGCCGACTACATGGTCGTGTCCACTGGCACCTCCAACCGCCATGTCGGCTCGCTCGCGGATCGCGTGCGCGAGGACCTCGACGCGTCCGGCGTGCCTGGCCTGCGGATCGAGGGCCTGCCGCAATGCGACTGGGTCCTGATCGATGCGGGCGACGTCATCATCCACGTCTTCCGCCCCGAGGTCCGCGCCTTCTATAATCTCGAAAAGATGTGGGCGTCGGGTAGTCCGGACAACCGGCGCGCAAGCTGACGGCGCCGGCGAACCTATAGGCGTGTATCGATGCGGGTCATCGTCGCCGCGGTCGGCCGGCTCAAGGCCGGGCCGGAGCGGGAACTTGCCGGCCGTTATCAGGACCGGGTGGCGAAAACCGGCCGGACGATCGGGTTGCGCGAGATCGAATTGTTCGAAATCCGCGAAAGCCGCGCCCAGGATGCCGCCCGGCGCATGCGGGAGGAATCGATCGCGTTGACCAATCTGGTGCCCGACGGCGCCAAGACCGTGGTGCTCGACGAACGCGGCGACAACCTCGACAGCCATTCGATCGGCAATCACCTGCGCGCCTGGCGCGACGGCGGGCGGCCGGCGGCGATGTTCATCATCGGCGGAGCGGACGGGCTCGCGCCCGAGCTCAAGGAGCGCGCCGACCTGGCACTCGCCTTCGGGGCCGCCACTTGGCCGCATCAGCTTGTCCGAATCATGCTGTTGGAGCAGCTGTATCGGTCGGTCACGATCCTGTCCGGCCACCCCTACCACCGGGCCTGAGCCGAACCGTCGAGGCTCATGGGGATCCCGATCAGGCTGCGCCGCGTTGGCTTGGGCTTGTCGGATCTGATACGTAATCGGCTGATCCGTTCCACCAGACCGCCGGATTTCGAAGTGCCCAAGTCGCAAACCCGAACTTGGCGCTGGTGTCCCGGTTCCGACGTTCGTATCCGTTGGCAGCCCGTTCCGGACCAACACCGGAACCGAAAGGGCACCAGCAACGCTATGATGCTTGATGTGGTCTTGGATTTGACGTTGCGATGAAGCGCGCGCCGCAAGCGTGATCGGAACATCAATTCCACCACACTGGAACGAAGCCGTCGTCCGCCGATTACGAAGTGGTCAGGCGGCTGGCGAATGACTTGAACGTGAGTGGGGCGGGACGCGAAACCGCCCCAATGCGACCATAACCATCGCTCACCGCTCATCTCGAGGACGACCTCACCACGTGGTTCCGATACGCGCCGCCGCCGATTGCCGGACCGGTTCACGCAGGCGAATGCTTGCGTGGCCGGCTGGGTTGCTGGCGCTCGGGTGGACCCTCGGTCCGGCCGTGGCCCAGACGACGCCGATTTCGCTCGACACGGTGCATCAACGCCACCAGGAACTCGAAACCGTCCGCACCGAGCACAAGAAGGCGCTCGAGGTCGAAAAACGGCTCCGCGACGAAATCGAAACCCTCGGCGAAGATCGCCGCAAGCTCAACCAGGCGCTGATCGATACGGCGGCGCGCATCCGGGAGATCGAGGGAAAGGTCGGCGCGACGGAAGCGCGGCTGAGCGAGCTCGAGGCGAGCGAGGCGGACCTGCGCAGGTCACTCGGCGAGCGACGGGGGGTGATCGCCGAGGTGCTGGCCGCGCTGCAACGGATGGGTCGTCGCCCGCCCCCGGCGATGATGGTCCGGCCCGAAGATGCGCTCGAAGCGATGCGCAGCGCCATGCTGCTCGGAGCGGTGTTGCCGGAAATGCGCCAGGAGGTGGAGCATCTGACGTCGGATCTCACCGCGCTGGTGAACGTCCGCACCGAGATCGCCGGCCAGCGCGACACCCTCGCGCGCGATCTTGCCGGGCTGTCGAACGACAAGGACCGGGTGGAACTCCTGGTCGCCGAACGGCAGCGCCGGCAGGGCGAGGCCGAGAAGGCACTCGAGAGCGAACGCCGACACGCCGCCGACCTGGCGCGTCAGGCCAGCGACCTCAAGGATCTGGTCGCGCGGCTCGAACGGGGCCTCGACAGCGCCAGCCGGGCCGCCCGCAAGGCGGAGCTGGCCGAAGGCCGTTCCGATCTGGCGGTTCTCAAGGATCCGGGCCGGCTCGGCCCGGCGGTGGCCTTTGCGTCCGCCAAAGGCATCCTGCCGATGCCGGTCAACGGCATCCGCATCAAGGAATTCGGTGCTCTCGATGGCGTCGGCGGGGCCGAAAAGGGAATTTCTGTTGCCACCCGTGCGGGTGCTCAAGTAACAGCTCCCTGTGACGGCTGGGTGGTCTACGCCGCACCCTACCGCTC
>JAVBUK010000444.1:0-2524 GCA_031555345.1 Xanthobacteraceae bacterium
ACCGAACGTCGGAACCGGGACACTAGCGCAGCAGCCCGCTCCGGCTCGCAAGTTGCCGTAGCGACGTTTGCGGCCGCGCGCCGAGATGCTGAATCACCTCTGCGGCCGCCATGGCTCCGAGCTGCGCGGCCTTTTCGGGACCGGCGCCGGTCGCCATCCCGAACAGGAACCCGGCCGCGAACAGATCGCCGGCACCGGTGGTGTCGGCGACGCTGTCGACCCGGACCGCCGGAACCTCGATCACCTCGCCGCCGGCCACCACGACGCAGCCCTTTTCGCTGCGCGTGACGACCGCGAGACGGCCTTCGGCACGCACTGCAGCCAACGCAGTATCGAAGTCCGAGGCCTGGTACAGGCTGTGCAACTCCGCCTCGTTGGCGAACAGGACGTCCACGGTGCCGTTACGGACGAGCTCGAGGAATTCGTCGCGCCAGCGATCGACGCAAAAGGCGTCCGACAGGGTGAGCGCCACCTTGCGGCCGGCGCCATGCGCCATCGCGGCGGCCTTCAGGAATGCGTCCTTGGCGTGCCGGGGATCCCACAGATAGCCTTCGAGATAAGTGATGGCGGCGGCGGCCACGGCCTCACCATCGATATCGTCGGGATGGAGATCCTGCGCGGCGCCCAGAAACGTGTTCATGGTGCGCTGGCCGTCGGGAGTCACCAACACGTAGCAGCGCGCGGTCGACGGCCCGTCAAACGCGGGCGGCGTGTCGAACGCCACGCCGGCGGCGCGGATGTCGTGGGCGAAGGTCGCGCCGAGCTTGTCGTCCCGGACCTTGCCGACGAACGCGGCCCGGCCGCCGAAACTCGCGACACCGACGATCGTGTTCGCCGCCGATCCACCCGAGACCTCCACCGCCGGCCCCATCGCCGCGTAGATCCGTTCGGCACGGGGCTCGTCGATCAGCGCCATCGCGCCCTTGTTCATGTTCTGAGCGGCGAGGAAATCGTCGTCGGTACGGGCGATCACGTCGACGATCGCGTTTCCGATGCCGAGGACGTCGTGGCAAGCGGCTGTCATGGGATTGTTCGGGACCCGGATAGGCGGTTGAGGGATGCGGCCGCACTATCACGGGCGCGCCCACCGTGGCAACGACATTGCCGGCGCCTGCGGAGCCGTCGACTGTGCCCCCTGCGACCGCCGCACCCCGGCCGCCCCCTTGCGCCGCGGCGCCGGGAGTGGCATGGGACCCCCGCCGAGCGCACCAGCCCGAGCGGAAATCCCGGAAAGCGCGGAATCGATCGCGCATCCGAAAGGATGGCGCCGGACGCCTGCCTGCGCTCGTCGGTCGAGCCTGATCAGCTCCGGAAGGCGAACTGACGTTGCGGGGATCAAGCTTGCGGTTTTGAACAAGACGCGTTTTCCGGGACCGCCAGCACAGGCTGGGGCTCGCGGAAACATCGCCAGGCGTGAAGGAGCGATCAAGATGGCGTTCAGCCAACGGGTGTTTTCCGGCGTCCAGCCGACCGGCAACCTGCATCTCGGCAACTATCTCGGCGCCATCACCAAATTCGTCGCCTTGCAGGAGCAACACGACTGCATCTACTGCGTGGTCGACCTGCATGCCATCACGGTATGGCAGGATCCGACCGAACTGCCGCGCGCCATCCGCGAGGTGACGGCGGCGTTTCTCGCCTGCGGCATCGATCCCAAGAAGAACATCGTGTTCAATCAAAGCCAGGTCGCCGAGCACGCCGAACTCGCCTGGGTGGTCAACTGCATCGCCCGCCTGGGCTGGCTCAACCGCATGACCCAGTTCAAGGAGAAGGCCGGCAAGGACCGCGAGAATGCCTCTGTCGGGCTCTATGACTATCCGGCCTTGATGGCCGCCGACATCCTGGTGTACCGCGCCACCCATGTTCCGGTCGGCGAGGACCAGAAGCAGCATCTCGAACTCACGCGCGACGTCGCCCAGAAGTTCAATAATGATTTCGCCGCGTCGATCCAGGCCCACGGCTACGGCGACGCGTTCTTCCCGCTGCCCGAACCGCTGATCCAAGGCCCGGCCACCCGCGTGATGTCGCTGCGCGACGGCGCCAAGAAGATGTCGAAGTCGGACGCCTCGGACTATTCGCGCATCAACCTGACCGACGATGCCGACGCGATCGCGCAAAAGATCCGCAAAGCCAAGACCGATCCGGAGCCGTTGCCGAGCGAGGAAAAGGGACTGGCGAGCCGGCCGGAGGCCGACAATCTGGTCGGCATCTACGCGGCGCTGTCGGACATGACCAAGACGCAGGTGCTCGCCAGCTACGGCGGCGCGCAGTTCTCGCAGTTCAAGGCCGCCCTGGTCGATCTCGCCGTCGCCAAGCTCGGCCCGATCGGCGCCGAGATGAAGCGGCTGGTGCAGGACCCCGCCTACATCGACGCCGTGCTGGCCGACGGCGCCCAGCGCGCGCGGCTCGTCGCCGCCGAAACCATGAAGGGTGTCAAGGACATCATCGGCTTCGTCCGGAGCTGAAAAGCCGTCGAGCGGGTCGCGCCCGGCGCCACTGTCCCGGTTCCGTCTGCAACCCGCTC
>JAVBUK010000526.1:0-4611 GCA_031555345.1 Xanthobacteraceae bacterium
TCAGCACATGGTCGTCCTTGTCGCGCCATTCGATCGTGAGATCGCCGCCCGGCAGCGAAACCGTCACTTTGCGGCCGGTGCGTCGCGTTCGCGCCGCGTTCACGGCGGCCGCGCAGGCCGCCGACCCGCAGGCCTGGGTCAAGCCGGCGCCGCGTTCCCATGTGCGCAGCACGATGTGCTCGCGCGACACCACGCAGGCGAGCGAAATGTTGGCGCGCTCCGGAAAAACCGGGTGGTTCTCCAGCATCGGCCCGATCCGGCCGAGATCGTAGGCCGCCACGTCCTCGACCCAGAAGGTCGCGTGCGGGTTGCCCATGCTGGCGACCGAAGGCGAGTGCAGTATCGGGTTGTCGATCGGGCCGATCTGCAGCTCGATCGCCCGGGTATCGTGGAATTCCTCGGCCAGCGGGATGTCACGCCAGTCGAACCGCGGGGGGCCCATGTCGACCGTCGCGGTCTGCGGGGCAGCGCCCTTCCAGCAGTTGAGGATGCCGGCCCTGGTTTCGAACGTCAGTACCGCCTTGCCGGTTTGGCGGAAGACGATGTCGGCGACGCACCGCATGCCGTTGCCGCAGGCGCCCGCCTCCGAGCCGTCATTGTTGAAAATGCGCACCAATCCGTCGGTTCCGCCGACCCGCGACGGGTACAACACCATCATCTGGTCGTACGGTACGCCGCTTGCCGCGGCGCGCGCCTCGGCGGCGCTGATCACCGCCGGCCGTGACCGCATGTCGACCACCACGATCTCGTTGCCGAGGCCGTTCATCTTGACAAAAGGGTGGTTGGCCAGTGCGCTCATGGACGAATTCGGTCTGATGTCGACCGCCCTTATATGGGGAGCGAACGCGCTTGACCAGCAAGCGCCGTTCGGCGTGGTAGTGTCCCGGTTCCGGCGTCCGGATCGGTTCGCAGCCCGCTCCGGATCAACGTCGGAACCGCAAACGGCACCAGCAACGCTATGATGCTAGTGTGGTCTCGGATTTGAAGTTGCTATGAAGCGCTCGCCGAAAGTGAGATAGGAACCTCAAATCCACCACACCAGGGTGGAACCCGATGTCCCGACAATCCGCGTGGTGGCGGGTCGCCACCCGACAGGAGATAATTCTATGATTGGCCGCTGGCTGGTTCTGCTGAACCTTGTCGTCGTTGCTTTCGGGATGGCCGAGGGTGGTACGGCACTGGCCGCACCGGTCGAACCGCCACCGACCCCGCCACCAGCCCAAGGCCAGCCAGCCCAGCCGCAAGCCCAAAGCCAGCCTCAGGAGCAGCCGGTCCGGCCGTCCACCTCCGAACCGGGCGATCCGTTCGGCGAGGAGGTCACGATGACGGAAAAGACCATCGTGTATTTCTCCGGTTCCGGACGGTGGGATTCGGCGTTCGAGACCATTCTGGACGGGTTCAAGTCGGTCTACGCGTTCCTCGACAAGCAGGACATCAAGCCGGCAGGCGTGCCGATGACGATCTATACGGCGACCGACGATGCCAGCTTTCAGTTCCGGGCGGCGGTGCCGGTTGCGGCGGCCCCCGCCACGCCGCCCCAGGGCGATCTCGCGGTCGGTACCTCGCCTGCCGGCAAGGCGTACAAATTCGTCCACCGCGGCTCCTACGATGCGATGGACACGACCTACGAGGCGATCACCAATTTCCTCGACGAGAAGTCGATCGACGCCAAGGACCTGTTCATCGAACAGTACCTCACCGATCCGCTCAAGACGCCGGAGGACAAGCTGGTGGTCGAGGTCTATGTGCCGGTCAAGTGATGCAAAGTCCGGCTGACCCGTCGCGCGGAGCGGCCGGGTTCCGTCCTACGCACCCAGTTCCCACACCTCGCCCGGCTGCAGCACGCGGAAGCGGTCGGCGGCAAGCCCGGCGGTTCGGCGCGCCTGTGCGAGCGCCTTGGCGGGGGCATCGATCGCCTCGTCGGTGAGCTGGAACGTGCCGTGGTGATGGGCGAGCGCATACTCGGCGCCGCAGTCGAGCAAAACCTTCACGGCCTCGTCCGGGTTCATGTGCTGGTCGGCCATGAACCAGCGCGGTTCGTAGGCACCGATCGGGATGATCGCGAGCCGGAACGGTCCGTAGCGCTCGCGCGCTTCGCGAAACCGAAAGCCGTCGCCGTAGCCGGAATCGGCGACATGATAGATGCGGCCGGCCGGGGTTTCGATCACAAAGCCGGCCCACAGCGCTTTGTTGCGGTCGAACAGGCCGCGGGCCGACCAGTGACACAGCGGCACCGGCGTGATCCGCACATCGTCCACGACCGTCACCGTCTGGTGCCAATCGCAGGCCTCGGCCGTGATGGCCGGGTCGAGGTCGCGCATGATCGCGTCGTTGCCGAGCGGAGTGATGATGCGGGGCCGGTGCTCGCGGACCAGCCGCGACAGCGCGGCGGCATCGAGGTGGTCGTAGTGGCTATGCGAAACCAGCACGGTGTCGATCGGCGGCAGGTGCTCGAACGCGATCCCCGGCGCATTGACCCGTTTCGGGCCGACCAGGCCGAATGGCGAAGCGCGGTCCGACCACACCGGGTCGATCAGGATGTTGCGGCGGCCTGTCTGCAGCAACAGCGATGCATGGCCGACATAGCTGATCCGCAGATCGTGCCCGCCGATCCAGCGGGGCGGATGATCGGCGAACGGACTGGGCGCCCAGTCGGGCCATACGGCCGGGGTCCGCGACAGCCGCCAGCGCATGAGTTCGAGCATGCTGCGCGGCTGCGCCCCGTGTGGATCGACAAAGCGAATTCCATCGAAATGATCCGTCATCGGGCCCTGGTAATACGACTGGCGCCGCGCCGCCAGCGCCGTTCCGGCTGCACCGAGAGCCGCGACGGCAGCCAATGTTCCCACCAGGCGGCGGCGTGACAACCTCATGGAATACGGTCCCTACGTCACCATATGACAAATGTCGCAGCCGATTTGCGGCGCCGGCTTCCGCCGCGCTGCGGCCCAATGACAGGAGACTGGCATGTCGAACCTGACACGCGACAAGATCCTCGCCCGTATCCATCCGCTCGATGACGCCATTGTGGCGCAAATCATCGCGACCGGTGCCAGCGAGACGGAATTCATGCAGGCCTGCACGTTTTACGCGAAAGACAAAAAGAACCACACGCATGCGGACGTTCCGCTGGGGTCGGTCGGCGATGTGATTTCTATTCTGGAGCGAACCGGCGCATCGTTGCACGATTCCTTCCTGGGAGAGGCAGGGTCGACGCTGACATAGGAAATCCGCAACGCGCGGGGTTCGGGTGACTTCAGCGCGCAGACGCGAGGTCGTGTGCGAGGTCATGTGGTTGGTGCAACGCTAACCACCTCCGTCCAAATTTTCACGACATACTACTTTTGACCTAGATCACGCGACGCGCGCGTCTTTGCGCAATGCTTCGTGTCGCACGGATTCGTCGATCCAGTCACTCACCTCTCCAGGAGATCGATCGTGAAGCAATTCATGACGTCACTATCAGTTGCGGCGTGCGTGGCGGCTTTTGCCGTACCCGCTCACGCCGACAAGACCATTGATACCGATGTGGTGGTCATCGGTGCCGGGGCCGCCGGGACCGCGACCGGGTTCGCCGCCGCCGAACTCGGGGCCAAGGTCGTGATCCTCGAAAAACAGCCGAATGTCGGCGGCACCGGCCAGTTCTCGGAAGGCATTTTCGCCGTCGAAAGCTCGATGCAGCGGGCGATGAATTACACCCTGACCAAGGACGAGGCCTTCAAGCTGATCATGAACTACAGCCATTGGCGCGCGAACGCCAAGCTGGTGCGGGCCTTCGTCGAAAAGTCGGCCGACACGGTCGACTGGCTCAAGGGGCACGGCGTCGAATACGAGCAGCTGACCTCGAACTATCCGGGCGGCCTGTACACCTGGCACATCTACAAGGGCCGCGGCGCCGGCTGGATCAAGACCCTGCAGACCAAGTTCACCGGGATGGGTCACCCGATCATGACCGGTACTGCGGCAAAAAGCCTCATCCAGAAGGACGGCAAAGTGGTCGGCGTCGTCGCCGAAGCCGGAGGCGAAAAAATCACCATCAACGCCAAGGCGGTGGTGATCGCAACCGGCGGCTTCGCCAACAACAAGGAGATGATGCAAAAATACACCCGCTTCCCGGGTGTGGCGCCGGTCGCCAACGTCGGCAAGACCGGCGACGGCATCCAGATGGCCTGGGCGGCCGGTGCGGCTGCCGAGGGGCTCGAAGTGCAGGCTTCGTATCGGCCCGGCCCGGTCGGCGAGAGCACGACGTCGCATGTCGGCGCCGCCGCCAAGCAGCCGCACCTGTGGCTCAACCCGGCGGGCGAGCGGTTCTGCGATGAATCGGTCATCTTCCAGTGGCCGTTCGCCGGCAACGCGCTCGAGCGCCAGGGCGGCACGATGTACGTCGTGTTCGACCAGGGCACGCTCGACTTCATGAAAAACCACGGCATCGACGTCGGCGTCGGCGTCATGGTCCCGGTCACCACCAAGCTGGCGAAGTTCGAAGCGGATTTCGCCCGCGCCGAGAAGAACGGCGTGGCGTTCAAGGCGGCGAGCCTCGACGAACTGGCACAAAAGACCAAGATGGACGCCGCCACGCTGAAGGCGACGGTGGAGAAGTACAACGCCCAC
>JAVBUK010000242.1:0-3825 GCA_031555345.1 Xanthobacteraceae bacterium
GGTGTGGCACGATCCGCATCCGAAGCCCTGCTATTTGTTCGCGCTCGTCGGCGGCGATCTTGGCCATATCGCCTCGACATTCAAGACATCCTCGGGGCGAAAGGTCGATCTCAAGATCTACGTCGAGCACGGGAACACGCCGACCTTCGGCCGGGTGGTGCTGAAGCTGTCGCAGACCGACGCCCTGATCGTGACCATGTGCGTGGGCCTGTCGAACTTCATATGGCTGCCGGTGTGGGGCGCCATTTCCGATCGGATCGGCCGCTGGCCGGTGCTGCTCGGCTTCACGGTTCTGGCGATTCTCACCGTCTATCCGGCCATGGCGTGGCTGGTGATCGCGCCGACCTTCGTCAAGATGCTGATGGTCGAGCTGTGGCTGTCGTTCCTGTATGGCAGCTACAACGGCGCCATGGTGGTGGCGCTCACCGAGATCATGCCGGTGCAGGTGCGCACCGCCGGCTTCTCGCTGGCCTACAGCCTGGCCACCACGCTGGGCGGGTTCTCGCTGGCGATCTCCACCGCGCTGATCGAGTACACCGGCAACAAGGCCGCGCCCGGCCTGTGGATGACCTTTGCGGCGGTGTGCGGTCTGGTCGCCACGCTGATCGTCTACTTCGCACAGCGGCGGCCGGCCGTGGGGCATCCGGCCCACGCGTGATCGGATACCCCGTCCGCCCGATCGTTTCGTGATCGGCGGCTGGCGGGTGCGCTCGGCCGGATTGGGGTGTCAGCCGGCACCGGCTCAGGTGCCGGCTTGACCGCGTCCGGGGCGCCGCACCTGCTGATAAAACTGCTCGATCGCCGCCAGCGCCTGCTCGGGAGCGAACGCCGACAGGTCGTAGGTGAAGCGCTCGCGCCCGGCGGCGACCGCCGCCCGCATGTGGTCCACCAGCGTCGCTTCGTCGTCCGGCTCGGTCCAGCGCACGCGCGGGTCGGTGACGAACTCGCGCGGCCCCTGCGTGCGGGTGAGGATCAGCGGCAGGCCGGCCGCCATCGCTTCGACGATCGCCAGACCGAACGGCTCGAACCGTGCCGCGCTGACGTAGACGTCGATCGCCCGATAGACCGCGGCGATCTCGGTCTGCATGCCGACCAATGCGACCCGCCGGTCGCGGCCGCACAGCTCCTCGATATCGTCGCGCATCGGTCCGTCGCCGGCCACCACCACCCGCACCGGCTCGGTGCCAAGCGGAAACGAGGCGCGGAAGCAGCGAATCAACCGGTCCATGCCCTTTTCCGGCGTCAGCCGGCCGGCGCAGCCGAACACCAGGGTGTCGTCGGCCGCCTGCCAGGCTTGGCGCAGGGCGGCGACTTCGTCCGGCTCGACCCGCGGCAGCGCCTCGCTGATCGACCGCGGCAGCCAGTTCGACACCACGGCGACCTCGCCGGCAAAGTCGGAGGGGATCGTTTCGCGCTGCCACGCCGCGATGCAGATGACGCCGTCGCAGGCGCCATGTTCGGCATCGTCGAAGCCGACGTGGAGCGTCGCGACGTGGGGAATGCCCACCCGCTTGGCTTCGCGCCCGACCCGCCGCGCCGCCTGGCCGAGGTGCGAATGCACGATGTCCGGCTTGATGTCGGCGAGCTGGCGACGGACGGCGAAGCCGGGGAGCGCCAGGCTCGGCCAGCGTGCGAGGGTGACGATCCGAATGTCCGGCAAGGCCCGACCGGCACCGGTCACGGTCGCGATCATGCGCCGCAATGCCACCTCGGCGGCCGGATCGCGCACCAGCAGCACGACCTCGTGTCCGCCGCGCGCCGGGGCCACCGCCAGCTCGACGCAAGACCGCTCACTGCCGTAGAGGCCGTTGGTGAGAATGGCGTGGAGAACTCTCATCCCGCCCCCGCTCGCTTCGATTTCATGGCGTTGTCGCGTCTCCTGCGCGGGGCGGACCCGATTGCGAGACTTTCGCCTGGGTCCCGTCGCCATGCGGCGACTCGGCCGGCGGGTGCGTGCTGTCGCAACGCCACCGCGCTTGTGCGGAGCTTGGGCGCGGTATATCGGTAAGATGGTGGGATGGTTGGATGCCCACGGCGACTCGCGATCACGGTCAGACGGCGGGGGCGGGCCCGATATTGGAGGGCTTGGCGTCGGCCTTCAAGCCCGAAAGGTATTGTCGCGCAACCGGCGTTGGACGGCTCGGGTGATGGAGGGTGAATCCGACCACGATGCCGGCATCGGCCTCGGAGATCTTGCGGACGCGGAGGGGAATGTGTGCCAGTATTGGAACAAGTATAAAGTGGCAATTAAGTAAAGGCTCGTATGAGCCAAATCATCTTGTTGTAAAGACCAGGATATTGGAGGGTCTCGCCCTTCAATTTATAACAATTATAATAAGCAGAATTATCTTGCGCCGCCGGATACGGCCGCGTAAACCTCGTCGAAGCCCGTGCGGTTGGCTGAAGTCGGCCGGGAACCCTTGATGCGCCAATGCCGGGTTGCCCGTCGCTTCGCCCGCGATTTCGTGCCCGAGGCTGTATGATGGTTTATTGTATCTCGACACCTTTTTTCGCAATCCCCGCGGAACCCTGCGGGACCGATCGGGCATGGTCGCTGAACCGACATGTTTGCCGACGAGTATTCGGGCGTCGCACAACCGACGCGATGGCGACCCCGGCACCTCAACCAAAAAGGCCGCAAATGACGGGCAATCCAACGGCGGGCGGACGACACGCTTCGGTTCGGTTCTGGGGCTGGTTTCTGGGGGTGCTCGCGCTCGGCCTTGCCGCCGGTGAACCGGCGCTGGCGCAGGAGGGGGTGCCGGTCATCGGTGTGGCGACCCTGCCGCGCGATCTCTCGCCTTGGGGCATGTTCAAGAACGCCGACTGGGTGGTGCAGGCCGTCATGCTCGGGCTGGTGCTGGCCTCGGTGGCCACCTGGACGGTCTGGCTCGCCAAGACCATCGAGGTCGCCACCGCCAAGCGCCGCGCCCGGCGCGCGCTCGAGGTGTTGGGCCAGGCGCGCTCGCTGGCCGAAGCTGCCGACCGACTGGCCCACGAGGGCGGTGCCGCTGCCGCGTTCCTCGCCGCCGCCGTGACCGAGCTGCAGATGTCGGCCGACTTGTGCGACAAGAACTCGCGCGACAAGGACGGGATCAAGGAGCGCGTGATGTCGCGGCTGGAGCGGATCGAGGTGGTACGCGGCCGGCGCATGCTGCGCGGCACCGGCATCCTCGCCACCATCGGGGCGATCGCGCCGTTCGTCGGCCTGTTCGGCACCGTGTGGGGGATCATGAACAGCTTCATCGGGATTTCGAAGTCGCACACCACCAATCTCGCGGTGGTGGCGCCCGGGATCGCCGAGGCGCTGCTCGCCACCGCTTTCGGACTGGTCGCCGCGATCCCGGCGGTGGTGATCTACAACATGTTCGCCCGTTCGATCGGCGGCTATCGCCTGCTGCTGGGCGACACCACCGCGGAAATCCTGCGGCTGGTCAGCCGCGACCTCGACCGGCGCGGCGCAGTGATCGCCAGTGCCTTGTCCAGCGCCGCGGAATGACGGCGGAATGATCCGATGAGCGTGCGCCTCGATCACGGCAGGGACGAACTCGACGAGGTCAACGAGATCAACGTCACGCCGTTCATCGACGTGATGCTGGTGCTGTTGATCATCTTCATGGTGGCGGCGCCGCTCGCCACGGTGGACATCGCGGTCGACCTGCCGGCGTCGACCGCCGCGCCGCAGCCGCGCCCCGACAAGCCGATCTTCCTCACCGTCAAGGCCGACCTCACGCTTGCACTAGGCGAGATCACGATCGCGCGCGAGACGCTCGGCGGCGCGCTCGCCGGCGTCACCAAGGGCGACAAGGATACCCGCATCTTCCT
>JAVBUK010000132.1:0-4895 GCA_031555345.1 Xanthobacteraceae bacterium
TCGCGCAAGGCCACCAGAAGCTCGCCCAGTTCGCCCAGGCGATCGACGGTGATCCCCAACCCTGCAGCGACGCGCGCGCGGGTGCCGAACAGATTGGTCAGCACCGGAATCGACAGCATCGTACCGTCGCCATTGAGCGGCCGCTCGAACATCCGGGCGGGACCGCCCGCGTTCAACACCCGGCGATGGACCTCGGTCATGTCATGAATTAGTGGCACCGGCGTGCCAACGCGGCTAAGATCGCCGGCAGCTTCGAGGTGGCCGACAAAATCGCGCAAATCATGAAATCGGGGCAGGTCGCGGATGGGCATGACGTCGGACCATCCGAGACGACGGGGGCTGGCGTCGTTGATCGAGATCAAAGGCAATCCGTACGTCGTGACGGCATGTAGGTGCCTCCATGTCATCTTCTGCATCGATTCCGCTGCTTCCCTCCGCTGTCGGTCTGGGCCTGCGGCCGCTGCCCCTGGGGCCCCTGGCGCTCGCCACCGACATGATCGCCCGTTCGGTGGCCCGGACCCACGCCGGGATGTTCGGTCGGCTGGGCGATCATGCCAACAAACGCTTCCTGATCGACCCGACCGACCTGCCGTTCGTGTTCATCCTGACCCCGGCGGTCGACAACCCCTCGGTCGCGGTCGCCCGCACGGCCGAAGGCCTGCCGTATGACGCCCGCATCGCCGGGCCGATCGCCGCGCTGATCGGGCTCGTCCACGGCGCCTACGACGGTGACGCGCTGTTCTTTTCGCGCGACCTCGCGATCGAGGGCGATGTCGAGGCGGTGCTGGCATTGCGTAATGCCCTCGACGACGCCGAGCTCGACCTGGTGGTCGAGGCCGCCGCCGCCATGGGGCCGCTCGCATCGCCGGCCCAGCAGGTCGGGCGGATCGCCGCCTCGTGGCTCGAATGGATGACCGGAATGGCGATGAGCCGACCCCGCGCCAAGGCATCATGACCGCGCCGATCGAACTGGTCTGTCCGGCAGGAACGCCCGCCTCGCTGCGGGCGGCGGTCGAGGCCGGCGCCAACGCGGTCTACTGCGGCTTCAACGACGAGACCAACGCCCGCAACTTTCCCGGATTGAACTTCAGCCGCCCCGAACTGGCCGAGGGCATCGCCTATGCGCACCGTCGCGGCGCCCGGGTTCTGGTCGCGATCAACACGTTTCCGCGCGCCGGCGCGCCGGCGCTCTGGTCTCGCGCCATCGACGACCTGGCGGCGCTCGGCGCCGACGCCGCGATCATCGCCGACATGGGCCTGCTCGACCACGCGGCCCGCACCCACCCGACGCTGAAGCTGCACCTCTCGGTTCAGGCGGCGGCCGCCAATCCCGACGCCATCAACTTCTACGTCGAGCGCTTCGGCGTGAAGCGCGTGGTGCTGCCGCGGGTGCTCACGGTCGCCGAGATCGCGGCGATCAACCGCGAGATCACCTGCGAGACCGAGGTGTTCGTGTTCGGCGGCCTGTGCGTCATGGCGGAAGGGCGTTGCTCGCTCTCCTCCTACGCGACCGCGCGCTCCCCCAACATGAACGGCGTGTGCTCGCCGCCGAGCCATGTCAGCTATGCCGAGACCGACGGCGAACTGGTGTCCCGCCTCGGCGCGTTCACCATCAACCGCGCCCCGCGCGGCGCCCCGATGCCGTACCCGACCCTGTGCAAGGGACGTTTCTGCGCCAGCGGCACGACCGGGCACATCTTCGAGGATCCGGCCAGCCTCGACGCCAGCGAGCTGATTCCGCAACTTGCCGCCGCGGGCGCGACCGCCTTCAAGATCGAGGGCCGCCAGCGCAGCCGCAGCTATACCGACGCGGTGGTGCGCGCGTTCCGCGCCGCGCTCGACGCCCAGGCGCGCGGCGCCCCCATTCCGGTCGGCATGCTGGCTGCCCTCAGCGAGGGCGGCAGCACCACCCGCGGCGCCTACCAGAAAACATGGCGGTAGAATGTCGATTTCCCTGACGCTCGGGCCGCTGCTGTTCAACTGGACGCCGGAACGCTGGCGCGATTTTTACGCACGAATCGCCGACGAGGCGCCGGTCGATCGGGTGTGCGTGGGCGAGATCGTGTGCTCCAAGCGGTCGCCGTTCGTCGCCGACGCGATTGCGCCGGCGGTCGAGCGTCTGCAGCGCGCCGGCAAGACGGTGCTGATGTCGTCGCTGGCGCTGCCCACCTTGTCGCGCGAACGACGGCAGATCGCCGAACTCCTCGCCGTCCCGGGCATCATGGTCGAAATCAACGACCTGTCGGCCCTGTCGCAGCTCGGCGGCCGCCCGTTCGCGGTCGGTCCGCTCATCAACGTCTACAACGAAGGCACGCTGGCGTTCCTGAAATCGTGCGGCGCCGCCCATGTGTGCCTGCCGCCCGAGATTCCGCTGTCCGCCATCGCGGCGCTCGCGCCGCTGGACGCCGACGTCACGCTCGAGGTCTGGGCCTTCGGCCGCGTCCCGCTGGCGATCTCCGCCCGCTGCTACCACGCGCGACTGCACGGCCTCGCCAAGGACTCGTGCCAGTTCGTGTGTGGCCGGGACCCCGACGGGCTCGCGATCGACACGCTCGACGGTGAGCACTTCCTCGCCATCAACGGCGTGCAGACGCTGAGCCACACCTGTACGGACCTCCTCGGCGATATCGAGGCCCTGGCCCAGGCAGGGGTGCGGTCGTTGCGCCTGTCGCCTCAGGACTGCGACATGGTGGCGGTGGCGACGATCTTCCGGGAGGCGGCGGAGGGGTGCTGCGAACCCACCGAGGCCAAGCGTCGCCTCTGCGCCGAACTGCCGACTGCGCAGTTCTCGAACGGCTTCCTGCACGGCGAGCCTGGCTGGCGCCAGCTCACCGCGGCGAAATAACGCAACCTTGCGTGGGACCGGACGCAACGGTGCCGGCGGGCGAGTTCCGGCGGTCTCCCGTCACCGATTTGGTGTCGCGGGCTGTGGAGAACCCGGCTTGCATATCGTCAGCCCCCGGCAAAAGATGCAGAACAGCCGGGGGGGGGATCGGGGCGCGTGTTTTCAAGGAATATTCGATGGGTGTCGGTGACCGTGGGCTGCATCGTGGCCGTTGGATGAGGCACTGCAGCGTTGCGCCGCTGATCGCCGGCGTTTCCCTGGCGGCGGGGCTGGTTGCGGGTCCGGCACGCGCCGAGAGCCTCCCGGACGTCCTGGTCCGCACCTACCAGACCAATCCGCAGCTCAATGCCGAACGCGCCAAGTTGCGGGCGACCGACGAGAACGTCCCTCAGGCGCTGGCAGGCTACCGCCCCCAGGTGACGATCGAGCTCGGCGCCGGGCTGCAGACGGTGCGCAATTTGATCCCCGGCGGCGACATCCAGTCGGGCCGCCTCAAGCCCTGGCAGGCGGGGCTGCTGATCAACCAAAACCTGTTCAACGGCTTCAAGACCAGCAACTCGGTGCGCCAAGCCGAGACGCAGGTGAAATCCGGCCGCGAAACCTTGCGCAATGTCGAGCAGTCGGTGCTGCTCGACGCGGTGACGGCCTACATGACCGTGCTGGGCAACCAGTCGCTGGTGGAGGCCCAACGTCTCAACGTCGCCTTCCTGCGCCAGACGCTGCAAACCACCCGCAAACGCTACGACGCCGGCGACGTCACGCCGACCGACGTGGCCCAGGCCGAAGCGCGTCTGGCGCGCGGCACGGCCGACCTCAACACGGCCGAGGTCGCCCTTGCGGTCAGCCAGGCGACCTATCAGCAGATCACCGGCGCCGCGCCCGGCCATCTGACGACGGCCGATCCGGTCGACCGCCTGCTGCCGAACGCGCGCGAGGACGCGATCGCGCGCGGCCGGCGGGAGAACCCGATGATCCTCGGGGCGACCTACGACGTCGACGGCGCCCAACTGGCGATCCGCGTCGCCGAATCCGCCTTGTTTCCGACGCTGGGCGTGCAGGCCAGCATTTCGCGCTCCAGCCAGACGGACGAGACTCTCGGCACCAGCCGCACCGACCAGGCCTCGGTGTTCGGCACCCTCAGTGTCCCGGTCTACGACGGCGGCATGGCTTCCTCGCAGGTCCGCCAGGCCAAGGAAACCCTGACGCAGATGCGCGTCGAGCTCGACCGCGTCCGAATCCAGAGCGACACCGCGGTGGTGGCGGCCTGGGTGACCAACGAGGGCACCAAGGTTTCGCTCTCCGCGGCCGAGAGCGAGGTTCGCGCCGCCACGATTGCGCTGGCGGGCGTCCAGAAGGAGGCGTTGGCCGGCCAGCGCACCACCCTCGACGTGCTCAACTCGCAGCAGGATCTGACCGCCGCCCGCGCACGCCTGATCGCCGCGCAGCGCGACCGCGTGGTGGCCTCCTACACGCTGCTCGCCGCGATCGGTCGCCTCGACCACGCCAAGCTGGCGCTGCGCACGCCGAGCTACGAGCCGACCACCCACTATCGACAGGTGCGCGACGCCTGGCACGGCTTGCGCACCCCGTCGGGGCAGTAGCCCCGGGCGCTGGGAAAATCCGCCGTCGAAAATCCGTCATCGCCGCCCGCGGGATCATGTCGTGATCGGCGGACGGCGGCTCCGCGCGGGCACCGCACGAGCACCGTGCGGGTTCGACCGGAATTCGGCCGATCCGAGCGACGGGCCGGCCGGGTTTCGCGTCACTCGGCCGGGCGTTCCGACCTCAGCGGCAG
This sequence comes from Xanthobacteraceae bacterium, assembly GCA_031555345.1. GTDB lineage: Bacteria > Pseudomonadota > Alphaproteobacteria > Rhizobiales > Xanthobacteraceae > Astrobacterium. The sequence goes on from JAVBUK010000132.1 coordinate 4,641, forward strand.
GTCGCCGCGCACCGCGCGCGCCCGGGCGCGACGCGAGAACAGGGCGATCAGCACCGGAAGGGTGATGAGGATGACGATCGGCGCCAGCGCCATCCCACCCACCACCACGATGGCCAGCGGCTTCTGCACCTGCGACCCGATCCCGCTCGATACCGCCGCGGGCAGCAGTCCGACCCCGGCGATGATGCAGGTCATCATCACCGGCCGCATCTGCAGCTCGCCGGTCCGCAGCAACGCGGTGGCGCGGTCGAGGCC
>JAVBUK010000321.1:0-6871 GCA_031555345.1 Xanthobacteraceae bacterium
GGCGACAGGTTGACCGCGATCGTGATGTCGTCCGGCCAGGTCATGGCGTCGCAGCAGGCGCGGCGGAGAGCCCAGGCGCCGAGCCGGGCGATCAGCCCGCTCTCCTCGGCGAGTGGAATGAACTCGCCGGGGGGGACCAGCCCCCGCTCCGGGTGACGCCACCGCAACAGGGCCTCGAAACTCGCCACCTCGTTGCGTTTGATGTCGACCACCGGTTGATAGTGCAGTTCGAACTGGTGCTCGTCGAGCGCGCGGCGCAGTTCCAGTTCGAGCATGCGGCGTTTCTGCAGGCGCTCGTTCATCTGCGGATTGAAGAACCGGAACATCCCACGACCTTCGGCCTTGGCCGAATAGAGCGCGAGGTCGCTGTTCTTGATCAACTGGTCCGGGTCGTCGCCGTCCGCCGGGCCGACCGAAATTCCGGCGCTGGCGCCGATGATGATGTGATGGCCGTCGATCTGGTAGGGAACCGCGATGGCCTCGAGGATCTCCCGGGTGAGCGTGGTGATGCCCTGAGGCTGCTCGGTGCCGACCTGGATGACGGCGAACTCGTCGCCGCCGAACCGCGCGACGGTGCCGAGCCCTTCGACCCCCTTCCGCAATCGGTCGGCGACCTGCCGCAACAGCTCGTCGCCGATCGAATGACCCAGGGCGTCGTTGACGTCCTTGAAACGGTCGAGGTCGAGGCAGATCATCGCGATGGATTCGCCGGGCGGCAGGCGCTTGAAACCCTCCTCGATCTGTTCCTTGAACAGCACGCGGTTCGGCAGGTCGGTGAGGGCGTCGTACCGCGCCATGTGGGCGATCCGCTCTTCGGCGCGCCGGCGCTCGGTGATGTCCTCGTGGACCGCCACCCAGCCGCCGGCGTCCAGCGCCTGGACGACGATGCTGATGGTCCGGCCTTCCGCCAGTTCCACCAGCCGCGAGACGCTGCGGCGGGTGGAAGCGCTCTTGGCGATCGTCTCCTGGTAATCGGCGAAGAAATCGTGTGAGGAGTTCTTGAAGACACCGAACGCCTTGAAGTGGTCGACGAACGCGATCCCGGGGCAGGAGGATTCCGCCGACAACTGGTAGATGTCGCGGTAGGCGTCGTTGCAGATGATGAGGCGTTCGGAATCGTCGAACATCGACAAGCCGATCGGCATGTTGGCGACGGCGGCCTGCAGGCGCTCCCGCTTCTGCTCGGCGATATCGGCAAATTCTTGGCCGCAGATCAGCGCCCCGCGGAATTTGGACGCCGCATTGATCAGAATGCCGATTTCGTCGCGCGGGTGCGGATGTTTGGGAAGGGCGGTGACCTCGCCGCCGGCGATCAACGTCTCCATCGCATGGCTGACCTGCAGCAGCGGCGTGCCGATCCGGCGGCGCGCCCACAGCGATGCGGCGACGATGACCGCGCCGCCGAGCGCGGTGCCGCCGAGCGCGGACAGCATGCCCGAATCGACCAGACCCTCGGTCCGGACCGCGATCTGCCGCAAGGTTTCCAGGACGGCGTCGCCGTGCGGCGTTGTTTCGAGAGCCCCCTGCAGGACGCGCCTGATCGAGGACAGGCGCCACACCGCCAACAGGTTCGTGGTGGCGAAAACCGCCAGAATGAGGGTGAATATTGCGGTCAGCCGCGTGCGCGCAGACAGTTCACCGAGGTGCTTGGAAACGCGACCGAATATGGAATTCATGGCGTGATGCCGGCATTCGTTGGATGTCGTTTCCGACGCGATGTCTGAAGTGGTGGCCGCAGCAGGGCCGTTGTCGACGCTACGATTACTTGCTTAAGATTAGGTTTGCTGGCGAACCGCGCAGCGGGACACGCGAAGGCGGGCAAGGCCGACGGTCGGCATGCCGTGGCGTTGCGTCAACGTACTGAATGGCGATCAATTCCGGATGCTCGCGTTTGTGTTGAAAATGGCGGCGGTGCCGCAAAACAATACCGTAGCGTTTTCGGGGCGGCTGATGCCGGATGGCCGACCGATCGGGTCTCGATCCGGGCCGGCCGGCGGTCGTTGCCGGCATCGGTGCCACCCCCAGCGTCCCGGTTCCGACGTTCGGTTCCGTCTGTCGACGGCTCGGGACCGGCGTCAGGGCCCAGGACGCTGGCAACTTCATGATGTTAGTGTGGTTTTTTATTTGGCGTTGCGATGACGCGTTCGCCGCAAGGATGATCGGAACGTCAGATCCACCATGCTGGATGGAGCATGTCGGCAAACCTGTTGCTGTGACGGTCAACCGGCTGCCGCGGTGCGTCGGTCTCGAGAGACCATTGGTCGCACCCGGGCGAGTGGGCGAGGCCGGGCCTGGCGCTGCACCGCCTCGGCGACGCCATCGGCGAAACGGAGATCAGATCATGCCCGCGGATGATGGCCGTATGACCGAACTCGTCGGAATCCTGTCGGTCATCGTCCTGGTTCTCGCCAACGGTTTTTTCGTCGCATCGGAATTTTCCCTGGTCGCGATGCGCCGCAGCCGTGTCGCCCAGCTGGTGCGTGCGGGGCGCATGAACGCGCGGGCGCTGCAACGCGCCGTCGGTCAACTCGACTACAATCTGGCGGCGTGCCAGCTCGGGATCACGATTTCCTCCCTGGCGCTCGGCTGGATCGGCGAGCCGGCGCTGGCGCATCTGGTCGAACCGCTGCTGACCGGGGTTCTCGGGTCCGGCGCGCTGATCGGCGCCCACGCGATCGCGCTGTCGACCGCATTCGTGATCATCACGGTGCTGCACATCGTTCTCGGCGAACTCGCCCCCAAGAGTCTCGCGCTGCAGCGAACCGAAACCACCGCGTTGGTGATCGTGCGTCCGCTGGCGCTGTTCGGGTTCCTGTTCAAGCCGGCCGTCGTGTCGTTGAACGGGTTGGGCAACGGCGTGCTGCGGTTGGCGGGGCTGCCGCCGGCGAGCGAAAAGGAGACGATTCATTCGCCCGACGAAATCAGGCTGCTGGTGGCCGAGACCGAGCAGGCGGGATTGCTGGTGCGGGCGCAACGGGAGGTCGTGGAGCGGGTCATCAGCCTCGCGTCACGCGACGTCGGCGACATCATGACCCCGCGCACCGAGGTCGCCTGGGCGGACGCCGACGACAGCCGCGACCGGATGATGCGCGCCATCCGCGAGTGTCGCCACGAGCACCTGGTGGTCAGTCGCGGCGGCCTCGACGAGATCATCGGCGTGTTGCGCAAACAGGATCTGTTCGATCAGGCGTTCGACGGCAAGGCGTTCGATCCGCTCGCCCTGCTCCAGCCGCCGCTGGTGTTCCCGGAATCGACGCCGGTACTCCAGGCGATCGAACGCTTCAAGGCCCAACCGGTTCGGGTCGGCATCGTGGTCGACGAGTACGGCGCCCTGCAGGGCATCGTGACCCGGACCGATCTGCTCGAATCGGTCGCCGGCGACCTGCCCGACGTGGGCGAGGAGCCGGAGATTCGCGCGCGCAAGGACGGCACCTTCCTGATCGACGGCAAGATGGCGGCGGACGAAGCCTTCATTCGCCTGGATATCGGCCGAAGGCCCGAGGGCGACTTCCACACTGTGGCGGGCTTCGCCATTGCGGTCCTGGGCGAAATACCCGCTGCCGGCGATGACTTCAGCTGGGAGGGCTGGCGGTTCCAGATCGTCGACATGACCGGCCCGCGGGTGAAGAAAGTGCTGGCCACCCGGAAGCCCGAAGGCGGCGCCGCGGGGCCTGCCGCAGATCGGTGACCCGAATCACGCAGCGGCGATTGCCCCAATCTTCGGGCGGTGAAACGGGCAATCGCCGCCCTCTTCGAAACACGGCACGTGCCGAATCCCGGGCACAGTTCGCACGAACAGAGGGATGCTCCCCGCGCGCCTAACGCGGTCCAATGCTGACGAAGACTACCCGCCGTTTCCCGCTCCTGCGCCGGCTTCGGCGGCCCCCAGGCTGCGCGTGCGGTAGTCGGCATAGGTTTCGTTTGTGTCGTCCACGTGCCAATTGGCAGGTCCGCTGATCGACGCCCCATACACGACGCAAGCAGCAGCGGTGGGGCTCGTGAAAGCGATGTCTCGTTTGAACACGAGTTGTCCGTTCTCGATTTCCAGCGATTTATCAGCCTTCAGCTGGTCGCGAATGGCACGGTACGCCTTCGGCAAAGACTCGGTTTCGACGTCACGGCCGATCGAGCCCGCTTTGACGATAAACTCGTTGTTGACCTCGACACCCTTGGCATCAGTCGATGAGCCGATTTTGAAGACAAATTCGGGCGGCGTTGTTATCGTCGCCGCTGCCGCGTGAGGCGGATTGGCTGAAGTTGCTTCGGGCGACCGAATAGGCGTGGGGGCAATTGGTCGGAGGATGTCCAAGCCAAGTACAGGCAGAACAATCTCGATTTGGTCAAGAAAGAAGTCCATATCTGAACGGTCAGCTTCGGGCAACGCCGCGCCGCCGGGTTCGTGACGATGCATCGGCTTCGTCCGGCCCGCATCGATAATCCGCTGGGTAAGTTGTTCTTCGAGGTGTCGTGCATGCGCTTTCGTGACGTTCTCGTCCTTGCTGACGAAAACGATGGCGCGCTCGAAAAATGCTTTTCGTTCATCACTGTCGTGTTCACGGAGGCGTTTTCCCACCGTTTCACTTTCGCCGACATAGACGCGAGAGCGAAAAGGATCGTCCGGATCTTGGCCGGCGAGAATGTATACGCCAGCACTCTGAGCTTCCTGCCGTTGGAGGAAAGCCGCGAGTGACCCGCGCGGAACGACGATCACCTTGCCAGTCCAGTTCACGATTTCTGCAATGATCAGGCCAGTGGGGCTGCCATCGGCGAGAAACAAGCGAATCGAACGCCCCCGTCGAGACGAAACCGCTGTAGTGGTCATTACGAGCCCCCGCAGCTTGTCGTAATCACGCGGACTTTAGCCCATTTGGGCTGAGGACACGACAAAAGATGATTTGGATCGCGCGCCGGGCTGCGGACGGCCCAGGGTCAAATAACTATGATCTCAGGACGCACCTGAGGTCCGACAGGTCGAAAAATCAGCCGTACCAAAAGCGAGCCCGCGCGCCTGGCGCGGGCCCGCTCAGCGCTTCTGTTGAGCCGCCATCGCGGCCATCGCCTTGGCGCGGTTTTCGCCGATCTCGCGCTTCAGCGCCGCCTCGTCTCCGGCGAGAAGCCGCGACACCGGCCGGCCGTTCTTGAAATGCTCGCGCACCAGTTCGGGCACGTCGGCGACCTGCACGCCCGCGTACCAGACGCCCTCGGGATAGACGACCATGTTGGGGCCGCGCTCGCACAGCCCGAGCGAGCCGCAGGTGGTCACCTGCACCACGTCGACGAGATCCTGCGCCGCCAGCTCCTTGCGCAGCGCGTCGAGGGTGGCGGCCGCGCCGCGCGCGCCGCAGCACGGGGCGTTGCCGGACTTCTCCTGCAGGCAGGCATAGACGTGGTAGCGATAGGGTTCCATCGTGCCTCTCCGGTCGGATGCTCGTGTCGGATCGCCCGGCACGAGCGACATATTTTACTCCCACGGCGACAATCGGAAAGCGTGCCGCGTTCTCGGAGGTGCTTCGGTGCTTTCCACAGATATCCGGTTTTGATGTGCCATCCGCCGATCACGACGATCGACCGGATGGCACATCTTCGACCTGGGCCGGCAATCTCTGTGCGTGCGGATCGGAGAACCTCACCGCCGAGCCAGGCAGCATACGTGTCGGGCTCGACGATGTCCGGGCCTCAGGCCGGCGTACTGTCATTTGTCGAACGGCACCGGGCGCGGCGTGCTGTCCGACGACGGCGGCAGAATCGGCAACATGAAACGGGGCTGGTCGCCGGTCAGGGTTTTCAGGAACGCGACGATCTTGGTGTTTTCCGCCCCGGTGTAGTTCTTTCCCAACTGAATGCGGCCCATGACCTCGACCGCCTGGGTCAGCGTCGCGGCCTCGCCGTCGTGGAAGTAGGGATAGGTCAGCTCCACGTTGCGCAGGGTCGGGACCTTGAAATTGAACCGGTCGGCCTCGTTTTTGGTGACGGCGACACGGCCTTCCGCCGGGCTGCTGGCGCGATAGGGTTCGACCACCCCCATCTTCTGGAACGAATTGCCACCGGCCGCCGAGCCGTTGTGGCAGGCGGTGCAGCCTGAATCCTTGAACACTTTGTACCCGGCCAGTTCGTCGGCGGTCAGTGCTTTGTTGTCCCCTTTGAGCCATTTGTCGAAGCGTGAATTCGGGGTGACGAGCGTTTCCTCGAATGCGGCGATCGCCCCGGTGACTTCCTCGATGGTCGCCTTTTGGGTGCCGAACACCGTCTTGAACTCGGTCACGTAGCCGGGAATCGACTGCAGGATTTCGACCGCCAGCGTGTGGTTCGAGGCCATTTCGGCCGGATTGGCGATCGGTCCGCCAGCCTGGGCGGTCAGGTCCTTGGCGCGGCCGTCCCAGAACTGGGCCAGGTTCAGGCTGGAATTCAGCACGGTCGGCGCGTTGATCGGGCCCTTGGCCCAGTTGTGCCCGATCGACGTCTTCAGATTGTCGGTGCCGCCCATCGACAGGTTGTGGCACGAGTTGCAGGAGATGAATCCCGATTTCGACAGGCGTGGGTCGAAATAGAGCTTCTTGCCCAACTCGACCAGGGCCGGGTTGGTCACCTTGGCCGGAGCAATGGGCTGGATGGGTTCATTCGCGGCGGACGCGGCGAACGACAGATTGGCGCCGGAGACCGTCAGCGCGGCCGCCAGCAACCAGATGATGCGATGCGACATGGGGATCCCCCGGGGTGAGCGCCGATGAGGACAATCGTCGAGGTGCGCTTGGCGATCCACCGACACGCCGGTCGGCGGATTGCTCGACGCCGACCATCATGCGCAACAGACGGCAAAAGGTACCACCGGCACATTGTCGCGTCGCGCGGTGTTGGATCGCATCTGATGCCG
>JAVBUK010000334.1:0-12923 GCA_031555345.1 Xanthobacteraceae bacterium
CTTTATGACTTTATCGGTTGGCGATAGGGTCAGCAACATTTTCCGGGGAACCGATCCATCCTCACAACCTGGACGCCCCCCGACGAATTAATCACCGGCCCGCCCCCCGCAACCGGTTGCCGCTGGCTTCGGCGCAGCCTAATTAAGACCGTCGACCGCCGCCCAGCGTGGCCGTCAGGATGCCGGCCTGCGCGAGCGCATTGTTTTATCCCGTGCGATCGAGGAGTTTGCTCATGCCGTTCACGCTGCCTGACCTTCCCTATTCCTACGACGCTCTCGCCCCCTACATGTCGCGCGAGACCCTCGAATATCACCACGACAAACATCACCAGGCGTACGCCACCGCCGGCGCCAATCTGCTCAAAGGCACCGAGTGGGAGGGCAAGCCGCTGGAGGATGTCGTCAAGGGCACATTCGGCAAGAACGCGGCCCTGTTCAACAACGCCGGCCAGCACCTGAATCATTCGCTGTTCTGGAAATTCATGAAGCCGAACGGCGGCGGCGACAAGATTCCCGGCGCACTCGAGAAAAGGATCGTCGCCGATCTCGGATCGGTCGCCAAGATGAAGGAGGACCTCGTCCAGGCCGGCATGACCCAGTTCGGTTCCGGCTGGGCCTGGCTTGCGGTCAAGGACGGCAAGATCGTGGTGATGAAGACGCCCAATGCGGAAAACCCGCTGGTCAACGGGGCCACGCCGATCCTCGGCCTCGATGTCTGGGAGCACACGTATTACATCGACTACCGCAACCGCCGGGCGGATTTCCTCAAGGCGTTCGTCGACCACCTGGTCAACTGGGATTACGTAGCGGAACTGTGCGCCGCTGCGAAATGAGTTCGCCATCGGATCCGGCGGTCGCCATGCGGTCGCCGGATCCGCGTCATTTTCGCGGACGGAACCCGTTACCGCATCGGCCGTTGCGGCAGCGGGGAATTTGAATTATTCATCCGCCAGTGTGGTGGATTTGACGTTCCGATCTCGCTTTCGGCGCGCGCTTCTTCGGAACGCCAAATCATAAATCACACTGACATCATAGAGTTGCCAGTGTCCTTTCGGTTCCGACGTTCGTACCGAGCGGGCTGCAGACGGATACGAGCGTCGGAACCGCGACACCAGGTGACCCTCCGTCGGGGGGCGCGCCTGCTCGCACGACGGACACCACGACATCGATACCGCCGCACGATCGCTATCGATCTCCCGGGCGCCGACCCGGGAGCTGTCGGCCGAGCGGATCGCGGACCGCTGTGCCGTCGCCGTTCTGGTCGTCGCCGCCGCCCTCGCGCTTCTGACGTTCCGCGACTACGGTCTCGGCTGGGACGACTACACGCACGCCGAATACGGCGGCCTGCTGCTGCGGCTCTATGCGTCGGGCTTCACCGACCAGCGGGCCCTTTCCTTCGTCAATCTCTACGCCTATGGCGGCGGCTTCGACATGGTCGCGGCGCTCGTCGCCAAGATCCTGCCGTTCGGCCTGTTCGAAACGCGCCGCCTGGTCGGCGCCGCCGTCGGGCTGATCGGGCTGGCGGCGACGTGGCGCCTCGCTCGCAGGATCGGCGGACCGATGGCCGGGGTCATCGCGACCGCCCTGCTGGCGAGCTGCCCGCTCTACTACGGGCACATGTTCGTGAACGCGAAGGACGCCCCGTTCGCGACCGGCATGGCGCTGCTGACCCTCGCGCTCCTGCGCGCGTTCGACCAGTATCCGGCCCCGCGCACGTCGACCAACGTGCTGTTCGGCATCGGTCTCGGGCTGTCGATCGGATCGCGGGTGATCGGCGTGATCGCCGGCGTCTACGCCGTCGCCGCGCTGGCGCTGATCGTGGCGATCGAGTATCGCCGCCACGATCCGCGCAAGACGATGCGCCGCACCGGGCAGTTCATGCTGCGGCTGCTGCCGGGCCTGGTGCTGGCCTATGCGGTCATGGCGCTGGTGTGGCCGTGGTCGGTGGTCGCGCCGCTCAATCCCCTGCGGGCGCTGTTCTATTTCTCGCATTTCTTCGAGCACCCGTGGCGCGAGCTGTTCGACGGCTCCCTCATCCTCGTACCGGACATGCCGCGATACTACGTGGTCCAGCTGTTCACGCTGAAGATCCCGGAGGTCACGCTGGTCCTGTCGATCGCCGGCTTCGTCGCCGCCGTGGTCACCGCGGCCCGGCGGGACCAGCCGCCGGGCCGACGCGCGGCACTGCTGGTGGTGGCGCTGTCGGCCGTCTTTCCGATCATCCTGACGGTCGTCACCCGGCCGGCCATGTACAACGGCATTCGTCACTTCGTTTTCCTCGCCCCGTCGATCGCCGCCCTGGCCGGCTTCGCGGCCAACGGCGTCATCGAACGGGCCGCGGCCCATGGCCGTGCCGCGCTTCTCGGCGTCCTGCTGGTGATGGGCTTCGGCGTGGCGCAGCCGGTCGCCGACATGATGCGGCTGCACCCCTACGAATACACGTACTACAATCTGCTGGCCGGCGGCACCGCGACCGCGCGCGCGAGCTACATGCTCGACTACTGGGGTCTGTCCTTCAAGCAGGCGTCGCAGGACCTGCTGGCGTTCGTCACCCGCAACCGCGAGACGCCGGCCGGCCGTTCGCGATGGCGCGTCGCGGTCTGCGGCCCGCATCGTTCGGTCGAAGTCGACCTGGGCAAGCAGTTCGACATCAGCTGGAACCCGCGCGGCGCCGACTTCGTGATCGCGCTCGGCGAATTCTATTGCCGCCGGATCGACGCCCCGGTCGTCGCGCGGGTCGAGCGCGAAGGCGTGGTGTTCGCCCGCGTGTACGACATCCGCGGCCGCGACGTCACCAATCTGTTGACGATCCCGGCGCCGTAGGCGGCACGGGCGAACGCGCTCGCGTCCCGGTTACAGCACGCCGAAGTTCAGAAGCAGGAAGTAGAACGGAATAGTGACCAACGCCATGACGGTGGTCAGAGCCGTCGTCACCGCGATGTAGTTCGCATCGGCGTTGTAGGCGCGGGCCGTGATCGAGACCTGCACCATCACCGGCATGGCGGCCTCGATGATGAACACCTTGCGCATCAGTTCCGGAACCGGGACCAGTGCGGTGATGGCGAGCACGACCGCGGGCGCGACGAAAAACCGCGCGGCCACCACGCCCCATATGTCGCGGCTGAAGCGGATGGAACGGAGATCCGCCAGGTAGATCGCAATGCCGAGGAAGAACATCGCCAGCGGCGTCGTCAGCCCGCCCAGGTAGACGAACGTGCTGTCGATGAACTTCGGCAGCGTGATTTCCCCGAGAATGAGGCCAACGGCGACCACCGAGCCGATCAGCGGCGGCGACATCACGTTCCGGACGGTCGTCATGCTGAACACCGGCGGGATCGCCGCCATCGCCGCGTTCCCCGAGAGTTTCAGGAATTTCGGCGCGTCGACGCTCAGCCCGTAGGCTCCCAGCGTCCAGAACATGAACGACTGGACCAGATAGTAGATCACCGCATAGGGAAGCGCCTGCTCGCCGAACAGCGCCACGTTGACCGGAAAGCCGATGAAGCCGCTGTTGGAGGCGAACGTCATGGTGCGGAAGCCGCCGACGCGGTGTTCCGGAATCGCGAACAGCCGCGCCGCGACGTCGCCGATCGCATAGAGCACCAACATCAAGACCGCCGGCAGGGCGAGCGCGATGCCCGCCTGCAGAAGATCCTGCCGGGTGTAGGTGCGCGAGATGCTCACGATCATGTAGACCGGGATCGCCACGCCCATGGCCAGCCGGGAGAACAGGCGCCCGGTCTCTTCGTTGAACCAGCCCTTCCGGGTCAGCAGGTAGCCGAGGCCGATCATCAGCATGCAGCTGATCACGCCGCTCAGCGACTCGAAGATGTTCATCATGGTCCCCACCCGCGCCCCGACCTCGACGGGGAGCGTCGCCCACGCGCGGTCCCCCGGCCCCCGCGGTTCACAGCCGATCGGCCTCACACGCCGAGGGGGCACGGCCACAAGAAGCCGTCATGCGCACCACAGCCGCCTTGGGATTCCGCAAATGCCCTCCCCTGCATTGCGGCCATTCCGCAGACGCAAGGGCAGCGGTCCGCCGCCGGCACTACCGTGGTCCGACGGCCGCCGCGCCGATCACCGCGCGGTCGGGTCGATGGCGCATCAGGCGAGCGCGGCCAGGATCCGCGCCCAACTCCGAATCCCCTTGTGGAAACTCGTCAGGTCGTACTTCTCGTTGGGCGAGTGGACGCGATCGTCGTCGAGACCGAACCCGATGAGCAACGTATCGAGCCCGAGCAGTCGCTTGAATTCGGAACAGATCGGAATCGGGGCGCCGGAGCCGATCAACAACGCCTGCCGGCCCCACTCCTCGGTCAGCGCCCGCCGCGCCACCGCGAGCTGCGGCAGGTTCCAGTCGATCGCGACGGCCGGAGCGCCGGTATGATCGACGAACGCGGCCTTGCAGTCGGCCGGCAACCGGGCGCGCACAAAAGCCCGGAAGGCGGCGCGGACCTTGTCGGGGTCCTGGCCGGCCACCAGACGGAAGGACACTTTGGCGGAGGCCTCGGCGGGAATCACCGTCTTGGCGCCCTCACCCGTGTAGCCGCCCCAGATGCCGTTGACGTCGCAGGTCGGCCGCGAAGAAATCTGCTCCAACAACGAGCGATCCGCCTCGCCCGCGGGCACCGACAATCCCACCGGTCCGAGAAAGCTCTCGGGCGTCACCCCGAGCGTCGCCCATTGCGTCATCACCTCGGCCGGCAGTTCTTGGATGCCGTCGTAAAAACCCGGAATGGTGATGCGGCCGTCCGGGTCGTGCAGCGCGCCAAGGATGTGCGTCAGCACCCCGATCGGATTCTGGGCCGCGCCGCCGAACAACCCCGAATGCAGGTCGCGGTCGGGGCCCGTGATTGTGACCTCGTCGTACACCAGGCCCCGCAGCGAGGTGGTGATGGCCGGCGTACCGGCGTCCCACATGCCGGTATCGCAGACGAGCGCGAGGTCGGCCGCGAGGTCCTGTCGCGAATCCGACAGGAAGGCCGGCAGGTTCTTCGACCCGCATTCCTCCTCGCCCTCGATCAGGAACGAGACCGCCACCGGCAATGCGCCGGTCACGGCTTTCCAGGCCCGACACGCCTCCACGAAGGTCATGATCTGACCTTTGTCGTCGGCCGCCCCGCGGGCCAGGATCACCCTGCGGCCATCGGCGAGCGTCGCCAGGCGCGGCTCGAACGGCGGCACCTGCCACTGGTCGAGCGGATCGACCGGCTGGACGTCGTAGTGACCGTAGAACAGGACGCGCGGTCCCGCATCGCCGGCGTGCCCGACCACCACCGGATGGCCTGCGGTCGGGCGCACGTCGGCGGCAAAACCGATCTGGCGCAACGCGGCCGCCAGGTGCTCGGCCGCGGCCCGGCAATCCGAGGCATAGGCCGGGTCGGTGGAGATCGACTTGATCCGCAGAAAAGCGAACAGACGATCGAGGCTGGATTCGAGGTCGGCATCGATGCGCGACAGGACGGCGTCCAACGAGGTGGCGGGGGCCGGCATGCTGGTCACCGCCGCCCCATGATGCTGCCCAGGATGCCGCGGACGATCGCCCGGCCGAGCTGACCGCCGACCTGGGTCGCGACCGAGCGCGCCACCTGTTTGACCACCACTTCGGTCGTCGTCATGCGCCCGCGACGGGCCGGCGTCTGGCCCCCCAGCACACCGCCGAGGACACTGCCGAGGATCCCCCCCTCCGACTCCGGCTGTTGCGACGACTGGGCGTCCGCTTCCTCCACGGCGCGGCCGCTCGCCCGTCTCTGCAGCACCTCGTAGGCGGATTCCGGATCGACGGTGTGATCGTATCTTCCCCTGTAGGGGCTCCTGGCGATGATCGCCTTGCGCTCCTCCGGGGTCAGCGGGCCGACCCGCGCGCTCGGCGGCGCGATCAAGGTGCGATCGACCATCGACGGCGTGCCGTTGCCTTCCAGGAACGACACCAGGGCCTCACCCTTGCCGAGCTCGGTGATGGCTTTCGCGGTATCCAGCTTGGGATTGGGGCGGAAGGTTTCGGCGGCGGTCTTGACCGCCTTCTGGTCGCGCGGCGTGAACGCCCGCAACGCGTGCTGGACACGGTTACCAAGCTGCGCCAGCACCTTGTCCGGCACGTCGAGAGGATTCTGGGTCACGAAGTAGACCCCGACACCCTTCGAGCGAATCAGCCGAACCACCTGCTCGACCTTGTCGAGCAGCGCCTTGGGCGCGTCGGCAAAGAGAAGGTGGGCCTCGTCGAAGAAGAACACCAGCTTCGGCTTGGCAAGGTCTCCCACCTCCGGCAGATGCTCGAACATCTCGGACAGGAGCCACAAGAGGAACGTAGCGTAAAGACGCGGGTTCTCCATCAACTTGTCGGCCGCCATGATGTTGATGATGCCGCGGCCGTCTCGGTCGGTCTTCATGAAGTCGTGGATGTCGAGAGCCGGCTCGCCGAAGAACTTGGCCCCCCCTTGGTTCTCCAGCACGAGAAGCTGCCGTTGCACCGCGCCGATACTGGTGGGGGCGACATTGCCGTAGCGGCCGGCGATGTCCTTCGCGTTCTTCGACACATGGTTCAACAGTTCGCGCAGATCCTTGAGGTCGACCAGCCCGTTGGCGTCGCATCCGGTCAGTTCCGGATCGTCGTCGGCGACGCGGAACGCAATGTTGATCACGCCTTCCTGTACGTCATTGAGGTCGAGCATGCGGGACAGCAGCAGCGGTCCCATTTCGAACACCGTCGCCCGGATCGGATGCCCCTGTTCGCCGAACAAATCCCAGAACACCGTGGTGAATTCGTCCGGCTGATAGTCGAAGCCGAGGCTCTTGGCGCGCTTGACGAAGGGGTCCGTCGCCGCACCCGCCGCCGCGATGCCCGAAAGGTCGCCCTTGATGTCGGCGGCGAACACGGGAACGCCGGCACGCGCAAAACCTTCCGCCATCGTCTGCAAGGTCACGGTCTTGCCCGTTCCGGTCGCGCCGGTGACGAGGCCGTGCCGGTTACCGAACGCAAGAGACAAGTATTCCGGCCTGTCACCCTTGCCGACGAAGATCATTCCATCCTGGTCGAGGTTTGCCATCGTGGTTCCCTTGCTTGATCGTTGGCGGCGTTCATCCGCCGCGTCATTCACGATCGTTATAGTGCCAGCCGGGCGCCGGTGCGAGAGGGCAAAATAGTACGGAACGAAGCGGCATCAAGCCTCACCGGCGGCGGTGCAGACCGGATCACGTGTTGCGCACAAGCCACGTTCGCGGCAGATCAACGCGGGCCGGACGGCCGTACTTGTGTTCCACAACGTCGATGACCAATATGGACGCAAATCTGCCGCGAGTGCGGAGGGGGCACGGCGACATGGACGATCTGGTTGGGCGCATCGCCGCGAATGTCGGCATCTCGCGCCCGGTGGCTGAGAGTGCGGTCGGCATCATCCTCGAATTTCTGGCGCGCGAAGCGCCTCCCGCCACGGTTCGGGCGTTGACCGATCGCCTGCCGGGCGCGCAATCCGCGATCGATGCCGCGCGCGCCCAGGCCGGCGCCCTCGGCGGCGTCGGCGGATTGATGGGTGTCGGCACGCGTCTGATGGGGGCGGGCCTCGACATGTCGGAAATTCAGGGCGTCACCCGCGAGATCGTCGCTTACGTCCGCGAACAGGCCGGCGACGAGGTGGTGGCCGGCTTCATGGAAGCCATTCCGGCCCTCCGGCAGTTCATCTAGGCCTTCATCGATGCCATACGCCATTGCTGACCTGCAGACGCTCGACCCGTCGGCCATCGCACGGCTCAAGACCGCCGGCATCCGCACCACGGAAAAGTTCCTCGAGTTCGCCAAGGATCCCAAGGGTCGCAAACAGCTGGCATCCCAGATCGGCTTCGACGAAAAAAGCATCCTGCGCTGGGCCAACCTGGTGGATCGGATGCGGATCAAGGGGATCGGCGAGGACTATGCGGGGTTGCTGGCGGCCGCCGGGGTCGACACCGTCAAGGAGCTCAAGTACCGCAACCCCGGCAAACTCGCCCGGGCGATGGCAGATGCCAATACGAAGCGCAAGCTGGTCCGTCTGCTGCCATCGGAAAAATCCATCGAACGATGGATCGAGACCGCCAAGAAGCTCCCGCTCAAGATCAGCTACTGACCACGATCCGTCGCCGCCACCTTGACACCTCGGCTGCGGCCGCGCAAAGCCGAGTGCATGGCTGACGCAGTTCCCCTTCCCATCCGTCCGCCGCCGCGCACGTTCGATCCGGCCGGCACGCTCACCCGCCTCCTCGCGGAGGGGCGACCGCTGGTCATGGGCGTTCTCAACATCACGCCGGACTCGTTTTCCGACGGCGGCCGTTTTCTCGACCCCGAAGCCGCCCTCGCACAGGCGCGGCACATGATCCAGGCGGGTGCCGACATCATCGATATCGGCGCGGAATCGACCCGCCCCTACGGCGGTGCCGAGCCGGTCGACGCGGCGGAAGAGCGCCGCCGCCTCGCGCCGGTGCTGCCCGCGATCTGCTCGCTCGGCGCCCCCGTTTCCGTCGACACCATGAAGGCCGCGGTCGCGGCGTGGGCGGTCGAGGCCGGTGCCGCCATGATCAACGACGTGTGGGGACTGCAGCGCGATCCCGACATGGCCGCGGTGATCGCGGCCGCACGCGTGCCGGCCGTGGTGATGCACAATCGCGCCGCGGCCGATCCGTCGATCGACGTCATGGCCGACCTCGACGCGTTTTTCGTCCGCACGCTGGCGATCGCCGAGCATGCCGGTATCGCGCGGAATCTGTTGGTGCTCGACCCCGGCATCGGGTTCGGCAAGACGCCGACGCAGAGCATGATGGTCGTCGCCCGCCTCGCCCGCCTCGGCCGCTTCGGCCTGCCGCTCCTGGTCGGCGCGTCGCGCAAACGTTTCATCGACGCGGTATCGCCCGCCCCGCCCGATCGGCGGCTGGGCGGATCGATCGCCGCCCATCTCCTCGCCGTTCTCAACGGCGCCGTCATCGTCCGCACGCACGACGTCGCCGAAACCGCGCAGGCGTTGAAGGTCGCGGCAGCCATTCGGGAGCAGACATGAACGATCGGATCTTCGTTTCGGGGCTGCTCATCCATGCCCATCACGGCGTGATGGAACACGAGGAGAAGGTCGGGCAACGCTTCGTGATCGACCTGGAACTGTCGGTCGATCTCGGCCCGGCTTCGCGGAGCGACAAGCTCGCCGACACCGTCTCCTATGCGAGCATCGTCGAGACCACGACCCGCGCCTTCACATCGTGCAGTTATCGCCTGGTCGAGGCGGCCGCCGGCGCGATCGCGCAGGCGGTGCTGGCCGCTTTCCCGAGCATCGTGGCCGCCCGGGTGACCGTCCACAAGCCGCACGCACCGATTGCCGCGGTGTTCGCTGACGTCGGCGTGACCGTTCTGCGGTACCGTGATGACTAAGGCACTGATCGCCCTGGGTGGCAATGTGGGCGATGTCCGCACAACCTTCGACCGTGCGGTTGCCCTGTTGTGCGCGGCGGACGAGGTGCGGCTGCTCGCCCGCTCATCCGATTACCGCACCCCGCCCTGGGGGGTCGAGGACCAGCCCCCCTTCATCAATTCGTGTCTGTTGGTCGACACGCGGTTGTCGCCGCGGAAACTGCTCGCTCTGGCCCAGCGCATCGAAACCACTCTCGGCCGCGACCGGACCCGCGAACGCCGTTGGGGTCCGCGCCCGATCGACATCGATTTGATCGACTACGAGAATGTCTCGATCGACGAGGCCGACCTGCAATTGCCACACCCGCACGTATTGGAGCGCATATTCGTTCTGGTTCCTCTCGGTGAGATCGCGCCGGGCTGGACGATCCGCGGCACCACAATACATGAAGCGTTATGTCGCATCCGCGCCAGCGGAACAATCATCGGCGCCAGCGGAATAGAAATACTGCCGACGCGTCGACGGCACGTTTGATCGGAAAAGACAGTCTCACCGTGCGCTGTAAACACGAAGCGTTTGATTTGGGTCATTGCCGCCAAACGCACCTGGCCTGAATACAGCGCCTTCCACGAAGGGCGAACTTAATGACCGATATTGATGAAAAACTCGCGTTGGGAGCGGAGTTTCCCGCCGTGACGCGCGATCAGTGGTTGAAACTGGTGGACGGCGTCCTCAAAGGTGCCCCGTTCGACAAGAAACTGGTCGGCCGGACCTATGACGGACTGGCGATCGAACCTCTTTTTGCGCCGGCACGCAATGCACGCCCGGTCGCGTCGGCCACTGCGGGAACGCCTTGGCAGATCGTGCAGCGCGTCGACCATCCCGACCCCGCCGCCGCCAACGCCGAAGCGCTGCACGACCTCGAGACCGGCGCCAATGCGCTGTCGCTGGTGTTCGCCGGATCGGCCGGAAGCTATGGGTATGGCCTGGCGCCGACCGAAGCGGCGATTTCCCGCGTGCTCGAAGGAATCCGCCTCGATGCCGGCATCGCCATCGAACTCGACATCGGCGCGGCCGGAACACAAGTTCCCGCCCAGTTCGCCGCGGCGATCAAGAAAAAGGGATCGGCCGCAAAGAGCCTCACGGTCCGGTTCGGCCTCGATCCGATCGGTGCCCTGGCGACGAGCGGCAAGGCGCCGGCCGACTGGGCGCCGACCGCGGCGGCCGCGGCCAAGACCGTCCAGGCTCTGATCGCCGACGGCTTCACCGGCCCGTTCATGGCCGCCGACGGCCGCGTGATCCTCAACGCCGGAGGTTCCGAGGCGCAGGAGCTCGCGTTCGTGCTGGCGAGCGGCACCGCCTATCTGCGCGCGCTGGAGCAAGCTGGGATCGCCGTCGATGCGGCGCGCAAGATGATTTTCTTCCGCCTCGCCGCCGACGTCGACCAGTTCATGACGGTCGCCAAGTTCCGCGCCCTGCGCAAATTATGGGCGCGGGTCGAAGAAGCGTGCGGTCTCGAGCCGGCGCCGGTCTTCATTTCCGCCGAAACCGCATTCCGGATGATGACGCGGCGCGACCCGTGGGTGAACGCGCTGCGGGCGACGGTCGCGACGTTCTCGGCCGGCATCGGCGGCACCGACAGCCTGACCGTGCTGCCGCTGACCATGGCGCTCGGCCTGCCCGACCGGTTCGCGCGGCGGCTCGCCCGCAACACCCAGCTGTTGCTGCTCGAGGAAAGCCACCTGTTCAAGGTCGCGGATCCGGCGGCGGGCTCGGGCGCGATCGAGGACTTGACCGGCAAGTTGTGCGCCGCGGCCTGGACGCTGTTCCAGGAAATCGAGAAGGCCGGGGGCGCCTGGGCTGCCCTGCAGAAGGGGCTGATCCAGAAGCAGGTCGCGACGGTGCGCACCGCGCGCGAAACCGCCGTCGCCCGGCGCAAGGACCCGTTGACCGGGGTGAGCGAGTTCCCCAACATCGGCGAAGCGCCGGTCGCGGTGCTCGCCGTCAAGCCGGTGGCGCCGGCCGTCGAGGGAACCAAGGTCACGGTCGAGCCGTTGCCGCTGTTCCGTCTCGGCGAGTCCTTCGAAAAGCTGCGTGACGCCTCCGACAAGGTGCAGGCCGCCAGCGGTTCGCGCCCGAAGGTCTTCCTGGCCAATCTCGGGCCGATCGCCGCCTTCACGGCGCGCGCCATGTTCTCGAAGAACTTCTTCGAGGCCGGCGGCATCGAAGCGGTGACCAACGACGGATTCGCCGGCGACGGCAAGACCGACCTCGCGGCTCTGACCGCCGCGTTCAAGGCCTCCGGCGCCAAGATCGCCTGTCTGTGCTCGTCCGACGACTTGTACGGCCAGGAGGCGGTCGAGGCCGCCAAGGCGCTTGCGGGCGCCGGCGCAATCCACATCTACCTTGCGGGCCGCCCGGGCGACCTGGAAGCGGCCCTGAAGGCTGTCGGCGTGCAAAGCTATATTTTCATGGGCTGCGAGGTCCTGAAGACGCTGCAGGCGGCCCACGGCATTCTGAAGATGTGACCGATGTCGGCGGCGGACGATTACAGGGAACTGCAGCAGCTGGAGGCCGAGATGTCTCGGTTGAAGGCCTATGTGGTGCCACATGAGTTCGCCCGGGCGGGGATCACGCTCGCCAGCGTGCCCGTCGTCGGCGCAGCTTGCGTCTTTCTGTTGGCCGGATGGCTCCAGGACAAGGTCAGTCTGACCAGCCTGTTCTGGATGACCATCCTGGCCGCAGTCATCGTTTATGGGCTGACGCGGGAATTCCGGTGGCAAGACCGGACGATCTCGGTCGGCAGGATCATCAGGCTCATGGTCGTGTACGCGGCCGCGGCCCCGGATGATCTGGATCAGGCGCGGAGCCGCCTGCGCACCTGCAGGACGCGCATCGCACAGTTGAAAAGGAGCCGGCGATGAGCCGCATTCCGAGTTTTTCCGACCTCGCTTTCGATGACGTCGCCGTCAAGGCGACCGCCCCCAAGTCCGAGCCGTGGATCACCCCGGAGGAGATTCCGGTCAAGTCGTCCTACGGCCCGGACGACAACGCCGGCCTCGACTTCCTCGACACCTTCCCGGGCGCCCCGCCCTATGTGCGCGGGCCGTATCCGGCGATGTACGTGACCCAGCCGTGGACCGTGCGGCAGTACGCCGGCTTCTCGACCGCCGAGGATTCCAACGCGTTCTACCGGCGCAATCTCGCCGCCGGTCAGAAGGGGCTGTCGATCGCCTTCGACCTCGCCACCCACCGCGGCTACGACTCCGACCACCCGCGGGTCTCCGGCGACGTCGGCATGGCCGGCGTGGCGGTCGACTCGATCTACGACATGCGCACGCTGTTCTCCGGCATCCCGCTCGACAAGATGAGCGTGTCGATGACCATGAACGGCGCGGTGCTGCCGAGCATGGCGCTGTACATCGTGGCGGCGGAGGAACAGGGCGTCGCCCAGGCCAAGCTGTCCGGCACCATCCAGAACGACATTCTCAAAGAGTTCATGGTTCGCAACACCTATATCTACCCGCCGAAGCATTCGATGCGGATTATCTC
>JAVBUK010000018.1:0-4950 GCA_031555345.1 Xanthobacteraceae bacterium
GAAGTCCATCCGCGCCGGTTGCCAATCGGCGGCGCCAATCGTCTCGGCGACCTGCAGCAGACCCAGCGGCGGCGCCTGTCCTTCCGTGGTCAGCGCCAGATGGTGGGCCACGGTGCGATCGAGATACGGCCGGGACACCGCCAAGGTCGGCGCGCTCATCTCCGCCTGGGCCAGACC
This sequence comes from Xanthobacteraceae bacterium, assembly GCA_031555345.1. Taxonomy (GTDB): domain Bacteria; phylum Pseudomonadota; class Alphaproteobacteria; order Rhizobiales; family Xanthobacteraceae; genus Astrobacterium. The sequence goes on from JAVBUK010000018.1 coordinate 178, forward strand.
CGCCTCGATCGCACGGCGCGGCTCCGGATCGCCGCTCCAGGCGTCGGCGATCCCGCTCCTGGTCAGGACCGTCGACAGACGTTTCTTGCGTCCGGCCGGCGATACCAGCAGGAAGCCCTGGGCCAGGCTGCCGTCGACGACACTGGCAACGACGGATTCGACGCTTCCGGTCTCCCACGGCGCGCCGGCAATCCCCGCGGCCTGCACCGCGCGGATGACCGCATCGACGTTCGCGCGCTCGTCGTCGGGCCGCCAGTTGCGCATCGCCGTCAGCCGCCGGAGATCGGCCGGCGACAGCGCGGCGGCGACCTCGCCCAACACGTGGGCGACCCCGCGGCGAACCACCGGATCCGGATCGAGCAGGAACAGAACCGCCGCACTGCGCGCCACGGCGTTGTCGGCGAGCGCCAGCGCGGCCACCATCGTGCCGCGGGTGTCCGCCGATGCGGTGTGGCCGCTTTCGACCATCGCGTCCGCGATCACGAACGGATCGCGGCGGCAGTCTTCGACGATCTCACCCAGAATCTCGAAGAGGTCGTCGGAGCCCGGCCGCTCATCCCGATCCGCGAGCCCGGATGCGGCGCTCACCGCGTACCTCTCCGACGCCGCGGCCAGTTCCGGCGAGGTCGCGATGTTCGACTGGTGCAGCACCTGGCTCACCAGGACAAGCAAGCGGCCATCGACCTCTCCCGCGTCGATCCGCGCCACCACGTCGGCCTGGAAATCCGCCGCCGCCCGGGCCGCGTCGTCGTAGCCGCGATCGACGCGATAACGCAGGTGTTCGAGCAGCCGCTGCAGCACGACCAGGTAGCCGAAGGCGAGCGCTTCGTCCCCACCGGCCGGCGGCATGTGCCGGACCACGCCGGCGAACGCCGCCGAAATCTCGTGTGGCGAGGACTCGCAGTAGACTTCCAGGTCGTCGCCGAACGGGAGCGGTCGATCGTCGGCAATCGCGCGCGCGATCCGTCGCGCATAGGAATCCAGCGGCGAGCGCGGTGGTTTTGACGACGACTTCGATTTCGGTGCGGCCTTCGGCCTGGATGAAGGTTTCGGCGCGTCTCGGGGCATGGTCGCGGCCTCCGCAGGTCGGTCGAGAGGATAGTCGGCAAAGCGGGTCAGTTCCATCAGCCCGGACCGCGATCCACAGCAAGCGGCTATTGGCGGTATCATGATCGGCACAGCGACGCCCGGCTCCCCGGCTTCCTCGTTCGTGTTCGTTCAGGCAGCCGGTGGTGTATCAGTCCAAACATGAAGCTTGGCACGAAGGTCACGTAGCATTCGAGGTGGCAGTGATTTCAAATGGATGCGTTGCTCGCGCCCTTCGGAAGCCTCATGATCGTCTACCCCGGAAGCATCGTCGGACTCTTCACTGCCGCTGTCGCTAGTGGCGTCCCCCCCGGTCAAGACCTCAAAGGTCTGTGACCGCATCCTGAGTTCTTCAAACATGCGTTCGTCGTAGGTGCCAGCCAGAAACGGCACCCCGACTTCGAGCATTGGACCCTCTCCATCGCCAGCGGCCTCGCGCTCCCGAAATGTCTTGCTGCCAATGCGATCGACCCGTCCGGTTCGTTGTTCCAGAACAGCAGGGTTCCACGCCAAATCGTAATGTACGACTCGCCGGCAATGGCGATGAAGGTCGATGCCTTCGGCGCCGACAGACGTACAGACCAGAACTTCCGGCAATAGCGGCGTATTGAAGCCGGTAAATATCCGTTCGCGCGCCTGCTGATCGCCGCCACCGAGCACCAAAGCAACGAAGTTCTGGTCGCGTAATCTGGTCGCATCGAGAAGATCGTACCGAGCGCTCGCACGCTCTTCGGCCGACCCGCTTGCACTCAAGACATCCTCGGCGAAGATCGACATGCGATCAGCCATGCTCTCTTGCTGTCCTGGTAACGGAGCCAAAAAGCGCTTGGCGAGAAGTTCCCCCCAGGCGCTTTCGTCGCGGTCCGCCTTTTCTGGAAGCAGACGCAAAAGCATGCTTTCGCGCAACAGCGCGCGGCGAAGCGCTTGTAGGACCAATAGCCGGGTCTTCCAGTCCGAGGAGCCCTTGTTGAATGTCAGATGAAAGAGATGTTGGTGCAGTCCGGAAAGGGCGGCGGGTGGCCCATCTGCCGCAGCCGGAGCCGGACCAAGCCAGAGACTCGGCGCATCAAAGTAGCTATCCAGGATTGGAATGCCGCCGGAGCGTCGCGCCCGTTCCCGTCGCTCCAGTAAAGCTTGCGCAAGCTTTTCGACTGCATCGGACGAGGGACGGTCCGTTCTGACTCCATAATATGCATGGACACCCCTTTCATCGACTTGCGCGATGTCCTCGCTCGCATGGTCTTCTGAATCGGACGAAACCTCCACGCCATAGGGGTGCTCGATCCAACTGTGACGAGCTATGTCGGCCAAAATGCGCCGCATGTCAGGTGGAGCGCTGTCGCGGAGGCGGTGCGCGACCGCATATTCGACAGCACGATGAACAAACACCCGGTCAACGCGCTCGTCGAGCAGATCTTGTCCATAACGGAGCGCCTGGTGGGCGATCTCGCGGACATCGTCCGGGCACAGACCGAGTTCGACGCGCGGAAATTCGCCAGTGGTTGCCTGCGCCAACGACAGCAGCACACGGTCCAGGCCCAAGACGACGAGATCGCCGTCGCGGCGCGTCATGCGTCCGCGCAATGCGCGCAACGATCTTTCGCCGCCGAGGCATTTCTTGCGGCGTCGAACAAGCTCGGCTCGAATTCGTTCCGCGATGATGTCCCGCAATCTCCGCGCCGTATTGATCCGGAAGCAAAAAATCAATGTCTTTTCGCCATCCCGCCATGACTGGATGGCGAAGTCGACAACCTTGCTCAGTTTCGGATGCTTCGGGTCATCATGTCCGCGAACCATGCCAAAGAGGATGTCGAAATACACTTTCGACTCGGGCATGTCGCCAAACTTCTTTTGCAGATTCCGCCCTTCCGTAGACTCGAGGAGTGTTGAATAGCAGCCTGTAAGCGCGCTGCCGAGAGACGTGCGCCCTTTCCCTTGCTTGACCGCAGCGACACAGCGCATCAACAAGTAATGCGGGAGTTCTCCGTCTCCTCGGACATCGAGGCCTGCGGCCGCATGCAAAACGTGGCGATCCTGGCGGACCTCCGCCTTGCTTGGAAAGACGTATTCTTCACCGACGAGGATGAGGCGATGTTCCGTGTGGCGACGGTGCCGAATGACGAGCTTGCTGAGCGCGCCAGAGAGCCGCCTGTTCAACGCGAACAGCATCAGCGCTTGGCAGAAAAACGCGCGGTGGTCCGGGTCGAGATCGGCGACGGCGTCGCGCGCGATACGCTGCATGCCGGCGTGATCGTTTTCTGTTGATGTCTCGACCTGCTGCAAACTCGTCCGGGCGGCGACCAGAGCGGGTGAGTCCCAACGATCGGCAATGGCGGCAGTGGTCAGCGGTACCCGAGCCCAATCCTTCGAAAACCGCCGACTGGTCTGTTCCGCGGCCGCCAATGCCGGCTCAATGGCCATTCGGCAATGATCGATCAGCCTCTTTGTGCGGAGCGCGCGCGCTCCTGAATCCGATGCACACTCCAGGTGTTTCGAGATCTGCAGGACTTCGAGCATTTCGGCTGGGCGCAATTGAAACGGTGTTGCGGTCAACAACAGGAGCCGTCGCGTCCGCTCCGCAATCAGCGCTGCAAAAGTATCGTAGCCGTTTGCCCCTTTGCTCGGGCCGTTCTTCCAGTTGTGAGCCTCATCAACGATAACAAGAGGAAATGAGCGATTTAGCAATTCTTCGCACAATGCGCGATAGACCTTGGTGAGACAATTCTCGACCTTGTCGAAGAGATCTCGGCGGTCGCGTCGGTAGGGCTCACTGATGTCACGACATGTTTCTAGAAATCTCGCCATCAACGTCTGACCACGTGATGGCCGTTCTAGCCGTTCTAGCCGTTCGAGCGCCGATAGCGCCTCATCCTCGGTAAAGGGCAAGAGAGCGTCCTCGGCTTCGGTGAGTTCGGTCAAATGGCGTGGAGATGTCGGCCAATGGTCCGGAGCGCCCTTGAGCAAACGTTCGCGCTCTTCGATATTGAAGCGCCGGCCCCAGTGGCGAAAGACGACGCCGAGCAAGAAGCGGCGTTTCACGTCGTAATGCCGTAGCTTACGGTCTCCAAAGACGTTCATCGTCGTAACGACAACTCGTCCACCTCGGCCGCCACGCCGTCGAATCGCTGCAACCAACTCGTCGAGGCGATCGGCTCGGATCGGCTGAAAGCGTTCATGTGCGCGCAGTGCGGTTTCATCGGACACACACCGGCGCACAAATTCCCCCACCTCTCGCGTCCATTTGTTGAAGAGCGCCCCATTGGGCGGCGTGACGATCAAGATCTTTTGATAGCAGCCATCGAGGCCGTCAATCGGCTCCTTGCCATCCATCGCCTCTAGAACCGAGTAAGCGACGGCCAGCGCCACGAATGTCTTGCCCATTCCGACTTCGTCGGCCAGAAGCTGGAGTTCCCACCGTTCAGCGTCGGCACCGTTGAACAGGCGCGCCAGGAGCTCGCGTGCCGTCAAAGTCTGCCGCTCGGCGTCGCGCGGATCTTTCATCCGCGACTTGTCGCGCCCGAGATCAATATGTCGGCTGAGAGCAATCATCGTGGGACAAGCTGTTGCATGAGTGTGCTGCGATAGCGATGGAACGACCGTTGTGATTTCAGCTCGCCCTCATTCCAGTCGATGAGTTCTGACAGCAGCATATCGACAATCTTACGTGCGCGCACCAGGGCGTCGCGC
>JAVBUK010000497.1:0-6953 GCA_031555345.1 Xanthobacteraceae bacterium
CCGCGACAGCACGTCGCCGAGCGGCCGGGTCGGGTCGGTCGAGACCTGGCCGTAGAGCGGATAGGCGGCATCGACCGCCTTGATCTCGACCAGACTGGAACGCCCGTCCTCGGTGCGGGCCATCGCGCGCAACGTCGCCGCCACCGAGACGTCGCCCAGCGTGCGCAGATAGGCGAGTTCGTCCGGGGTGGCCTCGCGCTGGATCAGCGAAAAGTCGAGATCGCCGCCGAGGATCACCCGGCCCTCGCGGGCGAGACCGTCGACCACACTGCCGGTGAACGAACCGACCGCCGCGATGGCCATCACGCCGAGGGCGATCGAGGCGATGAAAACGTAAAAGCCGCGCAGCCCGCCGCGCAATTCGCGCAGCGCCAACCGAAACGGCACGAGATGTCGCGGGACGGCGGGTGCAGACATCATCGATTCATCCGGCGTTTGGTCCTGCGACGGGCTTTCGCATGGTGCGGGCGAGCAGGAAATGCGTCGGCGCGAACAACAGCAGGGGCATCAGCAGCAGCATGCCGAGCACCCAGATGGCGGGCGACACCCAGGCCTGCGCCGCGGTGTCGTCCAGGCCCCACACATAGTTGATGTTGACCGGCGTCAGGCCCGGGTTGGGGTCGGGCGGCGGCATGAAGAAAAAGCAGACCAGCACCAGCACCCAGGCGAGCACGGTCCAGGCCGCGAAGCCGCGTCGGTCGTAGCCGAGCCGCCACACCAGCGCCGCCAGGAAGAATGGCAGCCAACCGTGGAACAGCGACAGACCGCGCAGGAACAACGACTTGTCGGCGTCGAACATGTAGTTGGTCATGCCGGTGAGACGGACGCCCGCCATGTTGACGAGAAAGTCGGCCACCCACAGCGCCTGCGGCGCCAGGATGCCGACCGCGCACATCGAGATCATCAGCGGGCTCTCGACCCAGACGCCGACCAGGGTGATGAGCAACGCCACGTCGCAGAAGTACAAGAAATTGGTCGGCCCATAGTAATACCAGTAGACCGGCACCAGCACCGCCATGAACATCGTATAGGCGAGCTTGAGCGCCAGCGGCAGGCGATTGTCGGACGGCATTTCCCCCCCTCGGATCGAATCGACGCGATCGGCTCCCCACGATCGCGATTCACATCGCGTGCATGGCGCCATGGCACCGTCGGCGCATCACCCGTCATGACGATGCCGCCAGCTGCGGCAGGGTCTCGACCCGACCGGAGCGCAGCCGCACGACGCGGTCGCAGCGCGCCGCCAGCGAGGCGTCATGGGTCACCAGCACCAGCGTGGTGCCGCGGACCGCACGACCGGCGAACAGCAGATCGATGATCTGCCGACCGGTCGCCTCGTCGAGATTGCCGGTGGGCTCGTCCGCCACGATGATGGCCGGGTCGGACGCCAGCGCGCGGGCGAGTGCCACCCGCTGCTGCTCGCCGCCCGACAGCTCCGCCGGATAGTGGCCGGTGCGTTCGGCCAGCCCGACGGCCGCCAGCTCCTGCTCGGCCCGCGCCGAGGCGTCGGCCACGCCGGCGAGCTCCAGCGGCACCGCAACGTTCTCGATCGCCGTCATGGTCGGCAACAGATGGAACGACTGGAACACGATGCCGACGTGGCGGCCGCGAAAGCGCGCAAGCGCATCCTCGTCGAGCGCGCCGATGTCCTGCCCGGCCACCAGAATGGTGCCGGTGTCCGGCCGCTCCAGCCCGGCCAGCACCATCAGCAGGGTCGATTTGCCCGAGCCCGACGGCCCGACCAAGCCAACCGCTTCGCCGCGACCTATATGCAGGCTGACGTCTTTGAGAATATGAACGCGCGCGGCGCCACGGCCGAGCGAGAGATTGACGCGTTCGAGCGAAATGGCGGCGTCCAACCCGCGACCCACCCGAGAGGTATCACTCATGCGGCTGCTGCACTGGTTGGGGACCTTGCTCCGATGGGGACGACGCCCCGCGCATCGCTCATATGGGAACTTGCCCCTGTCGGTCCAGCCCGGCGGCGCGCGGGCGGCCGGAACGCTGGCGCTTGTCTGTGCGGCCCTTCTGGGCGGGATCGTACCGGCCGGAAGCGAGCCGGCCAAGGCCGGGCCGACGGACCGTGCCCCCACGCGCATCGTCGCGCTCGGTGATTCGTTGACCGCGGGCTACGGTCTGCCGGCCGGCCAGGCGTTTCCGGACAAGCTCGCCCAGGCGCTGGCCGCCAGGGGCCTCGCCGTCGATATCGTCAACGCCGGCGTCTCCGGGGATACGGTGGCGGGCGGCGTGACACGGCTCGACTGGTCGGTTCCGGACGGCACCGATGCGGTCATCCTCGAGCTCGGCGCCAATGACGCGCTGCGGGGAACCAACCCCGCGGTGACCCGTGCCGGGCTCGACACCATCCTGCGCCGGCTCAAGGCGCGCGGCATAGAGGTGCTGTTATGTGGAATGCTGGCACCGCGCAACCTCGGCACCGACTACGGCACCGCCTTCGACGCCATCTATCCTGACCTCGCAAAAGCCTACGGCCTCGTATTCTATCCGTTCTTTCTCGAGGGCGTCGTCATGGAGCCGAAGTTCACGCAACCTGACGGGCTGCACCCGACGGCCGCGGGGATCGATGAGATCGTCCGGCGCATCCTGCCCACGGTCGAGCAGCTGGTTGATCGAGTCAAAAAACGCCCCGAGCGTTGACTGTTCACGCCCCTGGTGTGGGGGATTTGACGTTCCGATCACGGTTGCGGCGCGCGCTTCATCGCAACGTCAAATCCGAAACCACTCCAGCATCTTTGATTTGCTAGTGTCCTTTTCGGTTCCGACGTTCGTTCGGAGAGGGCTGCGAACGGAACCGAACGTCGGAACCGGGACACCGGCGCCGCGGATGACGGCCCGGGGACAATCTCACCCTTGCGCATTGTTGGACCTCATGCCCCGCCTGTTCACAGCCGTGGAGATTCCACCGGAGATCGGCCAGACCCTATCGGGGCTGCGGGGCGGCCTGCCGGGCGCCCGCTGGATCGACCCGGAAAACTATCATCTGACCCTTCGATTCATCGGCGACATCGACGACGCCATGGCGCGGGACATCGAGTCCCTGCTCGGCGCGGTGCAGCAGGCGCCGTTCGACCTCCAGTTCGACGGCCTGCAGTCGTTCGGCGGCCGGCGGCCCCGCACGGTGGTGGCGACCGCGGCTGCCACCCCGCCACTGACCGAGCTGCAGGCCGAACACGAACGGCTGATGCAGCGGGTGGGCCTGACGCCCGAGGGCCGCAAATACACCCCGCACGTCACTCTCGCCCGCCTGCGCGATTCGTCGAGCCGGCAGGTTGCCGACTATCTGGCGCTGCGCCAGCCCTATCGCTCGCCGCCGTTCCGCGTCGACCGTTTCGTGCTGTTTTCGTCGCGCGCCTCGGTGGGCGGCGGACCTTATGTGGTCGAAGCCGCTTATCCGCTCTCCGCGCAACCGGCGTGACCCGACGCCGGAGCCGTGTTCGAGCGGGCCACCCCGGCCGAGCCGGCGGCCCTGACCGGCGAACCGCTGCTGTTCAAAGGAAACGACTTCTCGCAAACAGATGTTCGGGCGGCTTGACACCAACCACCGGTAGAACCGTCCTCTTCAGGACGCTACTGAACCCTGCCTGGCACCAGATCCGTTTACCCTTCGCACCACGGGCCGGCGTCGGCGGGATGTTTCCTCCGCTCCCGAAACATCAGTCAATAGACTGAATATATTATGCAATTTCTACACTCCCGATTCGGCTTACGACTTTGTGAGGACCGGTCCGGTCTTGCCGGCGATGGACCGAGGCAGCTATTTGATTTGGCGCATCTCTTTCCGCATTTGCCGCCTCTCGTGTCGTCCATGTCGTCATCCGTCACCGACCAATATGCGGCGCTCGTGGACACGGGCGAGATCGACCGCGATGCCGCCCAGGAGGCGCTGGCGGGAAGGCTCACGGCATTGCAGGACCGGCTTGCCATGCACCGGTTGGCGACCAAGTCCTCCTCGCTCGGATGGCTGTTCGGCCGGCGCGAGACCCACGAGGCGCCGATCCGTGGGATCTACATCCACGGCGAGGTCGGGCGCGGCAAGACCATGCTGATGGACCTGTTCTTCTGTTCGTGCGCGGTCGAACGCAAGCGGCGCTCCCATTTCCACGAATTCATGGCCGACGTCCACGAACGCGTGCACGCCTATCGGCAGCAGCTCAAGGCCGGCACGCTCGCCGGCGACGACCCGATCAAGCTGACCGCCGACGATATCGCCGACGACGCCTGGGTCCTGTGTTTCGACGAATTCCACGTCACCGACATCGCCGACGCCATGATCCTCGGGCGCCTGTTCACGCGCCTGTTCGAGCGCGGCGTCGTGGTGATCGCGACCTCCAACGTACCGCCCGACGATCTCTACCGCGACGGCCTCAACCGGGCGTTGTTTCTGCCGTTCATCGCACTGCTGAAGCAACGCATGGAAGTGGCGCAGCTCACTGCCCGCACCGACTTCCGGATGGAGAAGCTGGCCGGGCTGCCGGTCTGGTACTCGCCCGTCAACGGCCACGCCCACGCGGCCCTCGACACCGCATGGGAGAAGCTCACCGGCACGCGCTCCGGCGAACCGCAACTGTTGGCGATCAAGGGCCGGATGATCCGCGTACCACAGGCGCAACACGGGGTCGCCCGATTCACGTTCGGCGAGTTGTGCGACCAGCCGCTGGCCGCGAACGACTATCTTCGCATCGCCCACGAGTTTCACACCGTCATTCTCGACCATGTGCCGGTGATGACGGCGGACGAACGCAACGCCGCCAAACGCTTCATCATCCTGATCGATACCCTGTACGACAACGCCGTCAAACTGATCGCCTCCGCGGCGGCGGAGCCGGCCGGCCTCTATCGGGCGAGTGACGGCATCGAGGCGCACGAGTTCAGGCGGACGGCCTCGCGGCTGATCGAGATGGGGTCGCACGACTATCTGGCCTTGCCGCACGGCCAGCGCGTCGCCAGCGGCGACACCACGGGGCTGGTCGAGACATGACGGCGAAACCGGCAAGCGACGCGGCCGCGAGCCGATTCGGCGACTTGAACCGCCGGCGCGAAAGGGCTAACACCCGAAACTGCTGCCGGCACCCAACCACCGGTAAACTCACTCACAAACCGAGGAGCGAGCGGACATGGCACGGAAGAAGATTGCACTGATTGGCGCAGGTCAGATCGGCGGCACCCTCGCACACCTGATCGGGCTCAAGGAGCTCGGCGACGTGATCCTGTTCGACATCGCGGAAGGCATCCCGCAGGGCAAGGGACTGGACATCGCCGAGTCCTCGCCGGTCGACGGTTTCGACGCCCGATACGCCGGCACGAATTCCTACGAAGCCCTCGATGGCGCCGACGTCTGCATCGTCACCGCGGGTGTGCCGCGCAAGCCCGGCATGAGCCGCGACGACCTCTTGGGCATCAACCTGAAAGTCATGGAGCAGGTCGGCGCCGGAATCCGCAAGTATGCCCCGCAGGCGTTCGTGATCTGCATCACCAATCCGCTCGACGCCATGGTGTGGGCGCTGCAGAAATGCTGCGGCCTGCCGCGCCAGATGGTGGTGGGCATGGCCGGCGTGCTCGACTCGGCCCGGTTCCGCCATTTCCTGGCGGACGAATTCAACGTGTCGGTGAAGGACGTCAACGCCATGACGCTGGGCGGCCACGGCGACGACATGGTGCCGATGGTCCGCTACTCGACCGTCGCCGGCATTCCGCTGCCCGACCTGATCAAGATGGGCTGGACCACGCAGCAACGCCTCGACGAAATCGTCGAGCGTACGCGCAAGGGCGGCGGCGAGATCGTCAACCTCTTGAAGACCGGATCGGCCTTCTATGCGCCCGCGGCCTCCGCCGTCGCGATGGCCGAGTCCTATCTCAAGGACAAGAAGCGCGTGCTGCCGTGTGCCGCCTGGCTCAACGGCGAGTACGGCCTGAAGGATCTCTACGTCGGCGTGCCGGTGGTGATCGGCGCGAAGGGCGTCGAGCGCATCGTCGAGATCGATTTCAACGCCCAGGAACGGGCGATGTTCGAGAAGTCCACCGCGGCCGTGCAGACCCTGGTCGAGGCATGCAAGAAAATCGCGCCGACGTTGGCGGGCTGACTTTCTGAGCCTCGGACTTCCCGGCGCGTTCCGCCGGGCCAGGATATTTTTCGAGCGACAGGACCGCGCGCGGACCGGATGGGCCGCGCGTGCGCAAGGTGTTACCCTCGATCCTCTCGGGAGGTCCCAGCATGAACATTCATGAATACCAAGCCAAAGCAGTTCTCCGCGAATTCGGCGTGCCGGTGCCGCGCGGCACCGCGGCCTTCAGCGTCGAGGAAGCGGAGCAGGCCGCGCTCGCGCTCGGCGGTCCGGTCTGGGTGGTGAAGGCGCAGATCCACGCCGGCGGCCGCGGCAAGGCGGGCGGCGTCAAGGTGGTCAAGTCGGTCGAAGACGTCGCCAAGGAGAGCCGGCGGCTGCTCGGCTCGACCCTGGTGACCCACCAGACCGGCCCCAAGGGCAAGCAGGTCAACCGCCTCTACATCGAGGAAGGCTCGGCAATCGACCGGGAGTTCTACCTTTCGGCGCTGATCGACCGCACCACCTCCCGCATCGCCTTCGTGGTCTCCACCGAGGGCGGCATGGACATCGAGGAAGTCGCCCACAAGACGCCGGAAAAGAGCCTGACCTTCTCGATCGATCCGGTGACCGGCGTGATGCCGCATCACGGCCGCAGCGCCGCCCAGGCGCTCGGCCTGACCGGCGACCTCGCCAAGCAGCTCGAGGCGGTGGTGGTGAAACTCTACGCCGCCTTCGTCGCCACGGACATGAGCCTCCTGGAGATCAACCCGCTGGTGGTGACCAAATCCGGTCAGCTGGTCTGCCTCGACGCCAAGGTCGCGTTCGACGACAACGCACTCTACCGGCGTCCGGACATCGTGGCGCTGCGCGATCTGACCGAGGAGGACGACA
>JAVBUK010000238.1:0-3026 GCA_031555345.1 Xanthobacteraceae bacterium
GGTGTCGGGCATCAGCGCTTCGAGCGAGGGCAGCTTCTCGCCGGCCGCCTTGCGCGCGGCCTCGGTGAGCGGCTGGGGCGTGCGGATGCCGGCGACGACGTCCTCGCCCTGGGCGTTGACCAGGAACTCGCCGTACAGCCGCTTGTCGCCGGTCGACGGATTGCGGGTGAACGCGACACCGGTCGCCGAGGTGTCGCCCATGTTTCCGAACACCATCGCCTGCACGTTGACGGCCGTGCCCCAGCTCTCGGGGATGCCGTGCAGACGTCGATAGGTGACGGCGCGCTGGTTCATCCACGAGCCGAACACGGCGCCGATCGCGCCCCACAACTGGTCGTGCGGGTCCTGCGGGAACGGCCGCCCCAGTTCCTCCGCGACCTTGGCTTTGTAGCGCTCGACCAGGCCCGCCCAGTCGTCGGCGCCGAGATCGGTGTCGAGCCCGTGGCCGTGCCGGGCCTTGTGGTCGTCGAGGATTTCCTCGAACAGATCGTGCTCGAGGCCGAGCACGACGTCGGAATACATGGTGATGAAACGGCGATAGCTGTCGTAGGCGAACCGCCGGTCGCCGGATTTCGTCGCCAGCGCCTCGACCGTCCGGTCGTTGAGTCCGAGGTTGAGGACGGTGTCCATCATGCCGGGCATCGAGGCACGCCCCCCCGAGCGGACCGACACCAGCAGCGGATCGTCCGGATCGCCGAAGCGCTTGCCGGCGATCTTGCCGACACGCACCAGCGCCGCCTCCACCTGCCCCGCGAGGTCCTCGGGGTAGGCCTTGTCGTGCGCATAATAGTGGGCGCAGACCTCGGTGGTGATCGTGAACCCCGGCGGCACCGGCAGCCCGAGATTGGCCATCTCGGCCAGGTTGGCGCCCTTGCCGCCGAGCAGGTTCTTCATCCCGGCCGCGCCTTCGGCCTTGCCGTCGCCGAAGGCGTAGACCCACTTGCGCTTCCGGGGCGCGGCCGATTTGATCGCTCCGGCCCGTTTGGAGTCGTTGGCGGTCGGCGCGGCCCTGGCCCCCCGACGCGACTTGGCCGCGACGGTTTTGGCCGGCCGTTTCGCAGCCTTGGCGGATTTGGCGGAGGCGCGCTTGCCGGCCGGCTTGGCGGGGGGACGATGCTTGGGGGACATCTGAGCCATCTGATCGAGTCAGGGGTGCGTGGGCGACAAAGCACGCCAGGAGGGTGGGTGCAACCCCGCCAGAGGCAGCATGCGGCGACCCGCCGGTGGCGCCGGCAGACGAGGATGTGAATCGTCCGAGCCCGGCTTGTCCACCGGCGCGACGACGCAAATCCGCGACGGACCGGCGCGATCCGGTTGATCGGCGCCGCCGACCAACCGGTTCTCGCATCACGACGCCGGTGTGGAGCCCAGGCCGGCGCGCGCCAGCCGCCAGGCCATCGCACCGAGCACCGCCACCGCGAGCAGCAGCGCGCCCCACAGGACATAGCGGCGGGTCGCGTCGGTATCGGCCGCGGCTGCCGCCGACGCCTGCAGGCTTGGTGGCGCTGCCAGCGCCTCACCCAGCCGCGCGGTCGCGATATCGGATCCGCCGACCAGCAGATCGCCGCGGCGCGAGGCGGTGGACGTCACCGCGGCGTTGCCCACCGCCAGCGCAAACGGCCCGGCCCCCCGCGCCACGAAGGTCAGCAACGCCGGTCGCCATCCCACCGCGGCGGACAGCGTGCCGCTGCCCAGCCCGCCGTTGCGCATATCGACCACGACACGCCACTCGCGATCGGTGTTCGGCGCGATTTCGAGCGGCGGATTGCCTTGCTCGCCGGCCTTGCCGTGGAGCCGGAACAGCACGCCGCTGGTCGACACCCGCCACGGCGCCCGGTCGTTGCCGCGCGAAAAAACCGTCACCCGGGCGACCGTGTTCGGTTGCGGCAAGGTGAACCGCAACCGATCGACCGGATAAGCGCCCCCGGTTTCGAACCGATACTCGCCGGCGACCTGCCCCGGGCGCGCGGTGATGCCGTCGCGCCATTGCCGCGCCGCATCGGCGCCGGCCGGCGCGTCCGTCGGCCACACCTCGACCTCGACGCCGGCGATCTCCGGCGCGCCGTCGCGCCATCGCAGCCGCAGGTAGCGCGCCCGCAGACGGCCGAGATCGACCCGCTCCTGAAGCAGCAGGTCGCCGCCATGGCTCACCTTGAGCAGCGGCACGTCGGTCACCGATCGCCAGACGCGCAGGTCGTCGCTGGCGTCGACGCCGACGCGCCCCTGGAAGTTGTCGTTGCGCAGGTGGACCAGCACGGCGCCGACGACCCCGTCGACACGCCCGAGATCGACGAGATCCACCTCGCGGGTCGGGCGCGGCGGCGTGGTGGTCGCCGCCCGCAGCGACCCGTCCGCCGCGATGGTGACGCCCAGCGGCGCGCCCGGCGCGCCGGCTTCGGCGGGCGGCACCGGAAACCATTTGGCCGGCTGCAGCGCCGGCGGTTTGGCGACGGTTTGCGGCGCCTCCAGCGAATAGGGCACCGGTTCGCCGGCGCCGTTGACCACGCGCAGGTCGCCGAGGTCGTCGCGCCGGCTGGCCGCGTAGACACCCGGCGGCAACGTCAGCGCGTAGTAGGCGGCGGTGCCGTCGAGGTCGAGTGCGAACCAGCGTTGGAAACGATCGGCCCCCCGATCGGCTTGGGCGATTGCCAGCGCAGGCAGGGCACACAGACCGAGAACGGCGACAAAGCGTTTCATGGACGGCCTTCCATCGTATCAGGCGCGGTCTCCCGGGCCCTCGGCGGCAGCGGCGACAGATAGCCGATCAGCAGCAGCAGCACGCCGACGCCGAGGAAGGACACGATCCGCGCGACCCCGGTGATGCGGGAGAGATCGAACAGGAACAGCTTGACGACCGTCAGCCCCAGCAAGGCCGCGCCGACGAACCACAGCAGCCGGACCGCCCGTCGGGTCGCGAACACCATCGCGGCGAACGCGCAGGCGGTCCAGAACACCGACACCGAAGCCTGCACCAGCATCGAGCCGGCCATGACGTCGAACCGATACGGCAGGCCGGTCCAGTGGTG
>JAVBUK010000383.1:0-5995 GCA_031555345.1 Xanthobacteraceae bacterium
CAGCAGCAGCAGCATGGCGACCGTCGGACTGACGCCGAGCCGCAGGTAGGCATAGCGCAGCACGCCGAGTTGCAGCAGCAGCACCAGAAGGAAGAAAACGCCGACCAGAAACGAAAAAAACAACGGCGTCAGCGGCAGGTAATGGAATTCACTCATTTTTCGACCTCGCCTCGTCTCGCCGATAACGCACGCCACGCATCTCGGTTGCCGCCGGCCGGCGGGGGCGCACGTCGACGCGCCCCGCCGGGTGGTGGCACCGTTCGGGCCTCGCGGTTCGAAACGCCCGCGCACCATGAGGATTCGAGCCGCGCGCCCGCGATCCTCGTCCGGAGGAGGCCGCGGAGCGGCCGTCTCCAAGGACGAGGGTGGAGGTCGATGGCCCGGGCGCGCCGGTTCGAGCCGCGCGGCGTTGCCGCGCTCCGCCATCAAGGTTTCGAGATGCGGGGCTGCGGTCCGCTACGCGGGATCAGCACCCCGCCGCAGCACCGGCGCAAGTGGCACGACAAGAAACCGCCGGATGATGCGTATTCGCCCGGAGATCCGCCCGGCCGCACAACGCGCGATCAACGCTTTTCGATGCCGGCAGCTTCGATGACTTGCGCCCACTTGGCGACGTCCCGTTTGATACGGGCGCGCATCTCCTCGACCGAACATCCGCGCGATTCCATGCCGAGCCGCGTCGACGTCTGCTGCACGTCGGGCTGCGCCACCGCCTCGATGATCGCGGCGTTGAGCACCGCGACGATGTCCGGCGGGGTCGCGGCCGGGGCCGCCAACCCGTTCCAACTGGTCGCCTCGTAGCCCGGCACGCCGCCTTCGGCGACCGTCGGGACGTCCGGCAGCGACTTGGCGCGCTCCGCGCCCGTGGTGGCGATCGCCACGGTCTGGCGATCGTCGAGCGACCCCTGAAGCGGCGCCTGGTATTCGAACAGCACGTCGATGTCGCCGCGCAACGTCGCGGTCAGAAGATCGGGCGTCGTCTTGTACAGGACGTTGACGGCATTGATGCCGGTGAGCGACTTGAACAGTTCGGCCGACAGATGCTGGGTGCTGCCTGGATTGATCGATCCGAAATTCAGCTTTCCGGGAGACGCCTTCGCGGCCGCGATCACATCGGCGACGGTCTTGAGCCGCGAGCCGGCCTTGGTCGCCAACACCAAGCCGTAGTGGGAGGTGGTCGAAAGCGGCACCAGATCGCGCTCGAGATCGTACGGCAGTGACTTGAACAGGGCCTTGGCGGTCGTGAGCCCGCCCCCGACCATGGTCAGCGTGTATCCGTCGGGCGCCGAGTTCACCGCCGCCATCACCCCGACCACCCCGGCGGCTCCCGGCCGGTTGTCGATGTAGAACTGCTGGCCGAACTTCATCGACAGCTTTTGTGCGGTCAGCCGCATCACCACGTCGGCGATGCCGCCCGGCCCATAGGGAACGATGACCCGCACCTGGCGGCTGGGGTAGGCTTGCGCTCGCGCCGGTCTCCAAGAGCTGGTCGCCAACACCGCCGGTGCCAGGAGGGCGGCCCGGCACAACGCGCGACGGGTAACCGGATATTGGGCGACGGAAGTATCGGACATTTTCATTCGCTTGCTCGTGGTTGTTGTCGCGGCATCGCTTCCAGTCGCGATCACGCCGAGATCATGCGGGGGCTTTGGTGATTTCGCAAGGAAACAGCCGTTGCGGCGTGCTGCCCGACACCGGGTTCCAGATGTCGTCGCTCGTCAGCAGATTCATGCTGGCAAGACGGTCGGTCGGGTTGCCCCAGCCGAAATCCATCGTCACCAGACCGGCCTGGAGGTCCGCGTCGAGCATGGCGCGCACGGTGACCCGGCCGGTGGGCGACGCAACCTCCACCATGTCGCCGTGCGTGACGCCGCGCGCGGCGGCGTCGCCCGGCGCCATCCGCAGCAGCGGTTCAGGATAGGATTCGGTCAGGCTCTTCAGGTTGCGGAAGCGCGTATGCACGAACTGGCCGGGCCGCCGGCTGGTGCATTCCAGCGGATAGGCGCGCGCCGGAGAGGACGGGTCGCGGCGCGGCGCCCGAAACACCGGCAGCGGATCGTAACCGGCCTGCTCGAACTGGCTCGACCACAACTCGAACTTTCGGCTCGGGGTCTGGAAGCCGGAGGATTCGTGTTTCCGGAACTGCGGCTCGGGCGTGGCCACGACGATCTGACGGCGGTCCAACTGCTCGATCGTGATCCCGCTCGGCGCCAGCATGTGGTCGACCCAGCTTCTGGAATCGTCGAACGGATAGTCGGCGCCCAGCCCCATCCGCTGCGCGATCTCGGATTCCATGCTGAACACGTCGCGGCTGTCGCCGACCGGGGCGACCACCGGACGCGACAGGGCGACGAAGCCGCGGTCGAAGCTGGAATAGGCGCGGTAGCCCCACCGCTCCAGCGGCGAGGTCGCCGGCAGGACCAGGTCGGCGATCTCCGCCGTTGCGGTCATGAACAGATCGTCGACCAGCACGAATTCGAGTTTGGCGAACGCCTCGCGGGTGCGCGCCTGATTGGCCTGGATCAGCACCGGGTTGCTGTGGTGGGCGATCAGCGCCCGCGGCCGGTCGTCGTCCTCACCCAGGATCGACTCCTTGATTCCGGGGAACGGCACGTCGCGGAAGATCGGAAACTGGCTGCGCCTGATCTGGGCCCCCTTGTGCGGCGACGCCAGCACCGACTGCTTGGCGAACGGCAGGAACGCCACCCCGCCGGGCACGTCGACATTGCCGGTCAAGCCCAGCAGAATCGCCACCGTCCGCACGGCGTCGACGACGCCGCAGTACATGTCGAAACCGTTGCCGTCGCACAGCGCGACCGGCCCTTCGGTGGCGAAGCTGCGCGCCAGGCCGACGATGGTCTCGGCATCGATGCCGGTAACGGCCGCGGCCCATGCGGGCGTGTTCTCCCGCACGTGTTCCTTCAGGGCGTCGAAGCCCACCGCATACCGGGCCACGAAGTCGTGGTCGTACGATTCCTCGCCGATGATCACGTGGATCATCGCCAGTCCCAGCGCGGCGTCGGTCCCGGGACGGATGCGGATCCACGCGCCGGCCCGTTCGGCGGTTTCCGTCCGGACCGGGTCGATGGCGATCAGTCGCGCGCCGCGCGCCTTGGCGCGGGCGATGATCCGGTTGAAGCCGTCGTAAGCGCAATAATTGCCGTATCGGTCGGTCGCAACCGGATTGGCGCCCCAGAAAACGACCAGACGGGCGCGGTCGAAATCCGGCTCCGGTTTGCCGCCCATGGTGGCCTGGAACGCGGTCGCGCGGGGAAGCCAGCAACAATTGCTGCTGCCGGTGAAATTCGACGACCCGTAGCGCTGCATGAAGTGGGTGAAACCGTCGCGCGCATCGTAGGACACCGGCGCGCCGGCGTTGCGGACCAGGGCGCCGGGGCCGTACTTGGCGCGGATCGTGCCGAGCCGTTCCGCCGCGAAATCCAGCGCGTCGTCCCACGAAACCGGCGCGAGGCCGGATGCGGTCCGGCGCAACGGCGTGGTGAGGCGATCGGGTGACCCGACCAGTTCCCTGGCGGCATGGGCCTTGGCGCAGAGATAGCCCCTGCTGGCCGGATGATCCGGATCGCCCGCGACCCGCTCGATGCCTTGCGGCCCGACCGACACGACCAGACCGCAGTTCGCATGACAAAACCCGCACAGTGTGCGGCAGGACCGGTGGCTCGACATGGCGGCGGCACTCGCGATCAGCGCGGGGGATCGACGAAAGCGTCTAATTCCGATCTGACCATTTAGCAAACCGATAATTCGGATCGTCGATATTCCGGCAACGAATGCCTGTCTTCATGCCCGCCACCATGCTGCGCGCCTGCCGCGCGCATGCTGCGCATGGTCCCCCGCTTCGCGGAGAAGGACAGCACCTCGGCCGGTCGGCAGCCCCTGCATCCCTCCACCACAGAGCGATCGGGCGAAGGGCATTTCGGATCGTTCCCGACGGCATCCGACTGACGATGGCAAACGCCGGTTCCAGACCCTGCCAAGCTCCGCCATTGCCGAAATGGCCTTCACCCGATCGCCCCGGCGTGATCCGCTCAGGGCTTGTGCCAGCGCGACGGTTTCATCGTTGCCATCGCGTTCGTATCCGGGTGCGCGCCGGTTGCGAAGCCCGGGGCGGCGAGCGAGGCCGTGGACAAGCGGCCGCCTTCGATCCGCAATCGCACCTGCCCGGCGCTGACATGATAGAGGTCGGGGTGCGCGGCCAGGAACGCCTGCGCCTCGGCCGCCGGCCGCCCGGCGAAGCCGTCGACAAAATGGTGGCCGTTGCGCTCCACATGGCGCAGCCCGATCAGCGCCACCAACGCCAGATCCTGCTGCACGCAGAGGCCGGCGAGCTGGGTCAGGTCTTCGGCGGACATGAAGTATTGTTGCGATCCGGCCTCGGCATTCCAGGCCGCACAGCGCATGCGGTTGATCAGGCTCTTGTAGAACCCCTTGCAGGTCTTGCTGCTGATCCCCCGATAGCCGAGCGCGCGGGCGGCCGGGAACGTGTCGACATGGCCGTCGCTCTCGTCGATCAGGATGGGGGCGAAGGCATCCAGCGCCGAAACGTCGCGGTCGAGCGCCACCGCCCGGCGGATCGGCTGTTCGACGAACAGCAGCGAGCGCAGCAACCTCCGCAACCGGGGGGTCCGCGCCATCGCCTCGAGCAGCGCCAGAACCGCGTCGGCGTCACCGTATTGTTCGTTGCCGTCCAGCGTCGCGCCGTATTCCCCCTGCCGGTCCAGCACGTCGGCGATGCGCGACAGCCGGTCGATGTCCGACGGCACATCGCCGCACAACTTCAGCTTGAAGAAGCGCTGTCCGTAGGCCGCGACCACCTCCTCCAGGGTTTCCGGCAAGCCGTCGCCGACGCGGCTGGTCTGGTCGGCCCCGACCAGCGGGTCGAGCAGCCCGACCGTGTGCCGCGCGTCGACGTGGCCGAGCGGAACCAGGCCCGACAGCAAGCGAGCAGCGTCGAACCCGTCGAGGTCGGGGGCCAGCACCGCCGGCGCGATCCCGAGCCGGTTGGACCGCACCAGATCGAAGAACGATTGCGACTCCAGACGGCCCAACGCGTCGACGATCGCGCGATCGATCAGCGCCGCCCCGAACGAGACCACCAGCGGCGGCAGCGCCTGGCTCGCGCCCGCCCGCATCAGCGCGGCGTAGCTGTCGGCGAAATGCGAGAAAGCGCTGCCCGGTCCGTGCGCCAGATAGGCCGCACGCGCCAGTTCCAGCGACCGCCGCAACTGCTCGACATTGTCGTCATCGGTGAGCGACGGATCCTTGTCGAACCACTTGGCGATCAGCCCTTCGGCCGCCATGCCCCAGGCCGAACGGCCGTCGTCGAGCGCCACCCGCACCCGCGCCACCGCCTGGCGGCCGTGCGTCAGGGTGACGGCGCCGAACCGGAACGGCATGCGAAACACATACGGCCATTCGAACAACGCGATCTCGCACACCCGGATGCGCGGCACCTCGCTCATGCCCAGTCCTCCGATCCGTCACCGGCGGAACCCGGCGGCGGGAATCGCCGGACCGGCGCGGGGCGTCCGGCGCCGCCGGGGAACCCCGCTCCGCCTAATACGCCCACAACGACCGGACCCGGCCGCGCACCCACAGCCCGGCGCTGGTCGACCAGCCGACCGACATGACCAGCAGGACGAACAGCACCGCCGAAATCGGCCGGGTGAAGAACGGCGACGGGTCGCCGGCGGTGATCATCAGCCCGCGCCGCAGGTTGTCCTCGGCCATCGGCCCGAGAATGAACCCGAGCACCAGCGGGGCGACCGGATAGTCGAGTTCGTTCATCAGCACGCCCAGCAACCCGAAGGCGAAGATCACGTAGATGTCGAACAGCCGGCCCGACAACGCGTAGCCGCCGACGACGCAGACGATGAACACCGACGGCATCAGCACGTAGCGCGGAATGAGCAGGATCTTCACCATCTGACGGGTCCAGGCCAGGCTGAGGATGAACACCGCCAGCGTCGACACC
>JAVBUK010000438.1:0-3465 GCA_031555345.1 Xanthobacteraceae bacterium
GATCGACAAATCGATCCGCCTCGTCACCGGATAACGGAGCGTCGGCAGGACCTCGCCGAGGCGGTGCCGTACGCCGGCGCATATACGGAAGCGCCCCCGACAAGCCGGGGCGCTCCCCGTTCGTGGCGGGCGGACCCTCAGCGACCGTAGCCGAACAGCCGCAACAGCATCAGGAACAGGTTGATGAAGTCGAGATAGAGCGACAGGGCACCCATCACCGCCTTGCGGCCGGCCACCGTGCCGTCGTCGTTGACGTCAAAAAATTCCTTGATCTTCTGCGTGTCGTAAGCGGTCAGCCCGACGAAGATCAGCACGCCCATCACCGACAGCGCCCAGTCGAGCCCGCTCGACTTGAGGAACATGTTGACCACGCTGGCGATGATGAGGCCGAGCAGACCCATCATCAGGAACGACCCGATACCGGTCAGGTCGCGTTTCGTGGTATAGCCGTAGAGGCTCATGGCCCCGAAAGTGGCCGCCGAGACGAAGAACACCCGGGTGATCGACGTCAGCGTGTAGGCAAGGAAGATCGACGACAAAGCGACGCCGAGCAGCGCGGCATACAGCATGAACAGGCCGAGTGCGGTCGACACCTGCAGATGGCTGATGCGGAAGCTGATGAAAAACACCAGCCCGAGGGTGGCGAGCATCAGCACGATGATGGCCGGACCGCTGAAGATCGCCTGGCCGAACGACGTCAGCGCCACGATGCGCCCGGTGGCGTCGGTGACCACCGCCATCTGAAACGTCAGCCACGCCAGCACGCCGGTGAGAGCGACGCCCGCCGCCATGTAATTGTAGACGCGGATCATGTGGGCCCGCAGGCCCACGTCGATCGCAACCGCACGGTCGGTGCCGATGCCGCGCGCGGCCGCAGAGTTACGGTCGAAGTCGGACATAGAGTCTTCCTTTCTGCCGCCCGACAACCCTACGGGCGCTAGGGGCGCGGCATCCGCCACGCTGCGGGATGAATCTAGTGTTCATTCAGGCCGGGCGAAAGATGCCTGCGGCGTTTTACTTAACGTCCTGGATATCCTATCCGATCGGCCGGAAACGGGCGCGGCGGTCACACCCCTGTGACCGCGCCCGATATGCGCGCCCCAATAATCGCGCCCAAGCACTCGGACCCCAGTACTCGCACCAAGTGGTCACTCGTTCCGCTGCCCGAGCAGCTGCAGCAGCAGCGTGAACAGGTTGACGAAGTTCAGGTAAAGCGACAATGCGCCGATGATCGCCGACCGGTCGGCGACGTCGCCTTCCATGGCGCCGTAGATGTACTCGCTCTTGAGCCGCTGGGTGTCCCATGCGGTCAGCCCGGCGAAAACCAGCACCCCGACGACCGATATGGCAAACTGCAGCATGCTGCTGCCGAAGAATATATTCACAAGGCTCGCCAGGACGACCCCGACCAGCCCCATCAGCAGAAACGACCCCATGCCGGTCAGGTCGCGCCGGGTGGTGTAGCCCCACAAGGACAGCGCCCCGAACGCCGCCGCGGTGACAAAAAACACCCGCATGATCGAGGTGTGGGTGAAGATCAGGAAAATGGCGCTGAGCGACACCCCGACCAATGCCGCATAGATCCAGAACAGAAGCTGAGCCGACGCCGGCCGCAGCCGTTCGATGCCGAAACTGAGAAAGAACACCAGCACCAGCGGTGCGAAGATGAGCGCCCACTTCAACGGGCTGACATAGACG
Source organism: Xanthobacteraceae bacterium (assembly GCA_031555345.1). Lineage (GTDB taxonomy): Bacteria > Pseudomonadota > Alphaproteobacteria > Rhizobiales > Xanthobacteraceae > Astrobacterium. The sequence continues at coordinate 1,699 of JAVBUK010000438.1, forward strand.
ACATAGCCGACATTGGTGAGCAGGATGTCGCGGCTCTGGACCACCAGTCCGGCGGTGACCGGGATGACCCGCCCGCCGCGCATCATATAGGTGGCGGTCTCGAGCGATCCGGCCACCGACACCAAATAGACGCCGAGCGCTGCAAGCCCGGTAATGGCGAGACCGAGCATCATATAATTATAGAGATGCAGCATGTAGGCGCGCAGGCCCGCATCGATGGCGGCCGCTTCCGCACGGGTAATCGATCCGCCGAAGGCACCGTCGGTCATGTTGCGATCGAAGTCGGACATCGCATACCCCAGAATTCGCTCAGCCGGCACACGCAATGGCCGGCCCACGTGTAGCCCAATATGGAGGGATTAGTGGCGATCGCAAGGCCGTCCGCCCGTTAAGTCATTGGAATGTAGCGAAAAAGACGCGACGCTTTGTCGCAAAACCCCAACCAATGGCCCCAAATGGTTACAGATTCCGCAACACCGGACCGGGCTTGCGACCGAGCGCCGCAAACGTCCCCAACAGACCGAATACGAGGGTGATTGCCAGCGCAAGCAATGCTGCGGCGACCGCGGGCGATGCCGCCCACTCGAAACGGATCGACATGATGTCGACGACAATGCGCCACGCCGCGAGCGAGCCGGCCGCCACGCCGAACAGCACGGTGACGGCCCCGAGCATCAGGTATTCGAGCGCATAGGCGGTGACCAGCTGCGCGCGCGTCGCGCCCAGCATTTTGAGAACCACCGCATCATAGACACGGTGACGGTGGCCGGCGGCCAGCGCCCCGCCGAGCACCAGCACGGCCGCCAGCAGCGTGACCGCACTGGCACCGCGCATGCCGAGCACGAGGTTTTTCACCAACGCAGCGACCGTTTCGAGCGCCTCCTTGACCCGCACGGTGGCGACGTTCGGAAACGCGTCGGCGATCGCCTCGAGGAGAGCCGTCTCGTCCTGCCTGCCGCCGCCACCCGGATACGTCACCGTCGCGATGTGACTGACCGGGGCACCGTCGAATGCGTGGGGCGAGAACACCAGCACGAAGTTGATGCCCAGCGACTGCCAATCGACGGTCCGCAAGTTGGCGATGCGCGCGGTCACGTTGCGCCCGAGCACGTTGACCGTGACGGAATCGCCGACGGCGAGGCCGAGCCCATCCGCCAGCTTCTTTTCGAACGACAACAGCGGCGGCCCGCGATAGTCCGGCGGCCACCATTGTCCTGCCACCACCCGCGAGCCCTCCGGCACATCGGCCGCGTAGGTGATGCCGCGGTCGCTCTGCAGCACCCATTGGGCCTGCGCCGTGGGCTTGAGTTGATCGGCGCGCAATCCCCTGGCGGCGACGATACGGCCGCGCAACATCGGCACGCATTCGAGCGTCGCGTTCGGAGCGTGGGCCCGCACCAAAGCCTCGAACCGGCCGAGATCGGCCGCGGGAATGTCGAGGAAATAGAACGACGGCGCGCGCTCCGGCAGCGCGGTCATGAACTGGCGTCGCAGATTGAAATCGACCTCCAGCACCGTCACCAGCAGCGCCAGCCCGAGCCCCAGCGACAGCACGACGGTCGGCGTCAGGGCCCCCGGACGGTGAAGGTTGGCGACCGCCAGGCGCAGCGTCGGCGCGCGCGAACGCGGCATGTGGCGCGCCCCTGCCATCACCAGGGCGGCGATGGAACGCAGCAGCGTGGCCACCGCGATCGATGCCAGCACGAAGATCACCGCGATCCGCCGGTCGTAGGCGGCCGTGACGGCGAGCCCCGCCAGCACCAGCGC
>JAVBUK010000029.1:0-2531 GCA_031555345.1 Xanthobacteraceae bacterium
GCCGTCGAGCACGGCGAGCTGCACCAGCTCGTGGGTGGTCTCGTACAGGTCCTCCATGAACGGCAGCGCGCGCTGCCGGATGCGCGACACCCGCGGCGAGCGGCGCGGTTGCGAGCACGAATGAGACGATCGGGCTGCCAACCAATACGAACGTCGGAACCGGGACACTAGCGAGAGCGGCGCGCGCTTTGATCCGCCATCCGCGTGATCGTGATCGGCGCAATGCGACCGATCCGAATTGACGCGTGGATTCACACCAACACCGAAGGATGCGCCTGCACCCTGTCGGCTGCGCGATCACGCGATCGGGATCCTCTATCGTGCATGGCCGAACCACCGCAGCGTGACCTCCCGTGAGACCCTTCGACCGCATGGCTGCCGTGCAGGCGCGCGGCGGCGAAGGCGATCCGGCCGATCCGCGCGGCTGCGAAACACCACTCGGGCGAATGCCCGGCCGTCATGGTGTTTCCTTCCGGCCACGGTGATCTCGCCTGATTCCCAAAAGGCTTGACTGACCATCGCAATCGTCATTGATGGCGGCAATCCGCCCTGGGCCTCGGGCCTGTCGTCGCTGCAAAAGCGGCAGGCGGCATTTCTATTGCGCATCAAGATCGAAGGAGCGCCGATGTCGAAGAACGCAGCGCGAGTGCCGGGTCGCCATTTCCTCCACATTCCCGGCCCCACCCCCGTCCCCGACCGTATCCTGCGGGCGATGGATACGCCGCTGATCGACCACCGCGGCCCGGAGTTCGCCAAGCTCAGCCGGCGCTGCCTCGACGGCATCAAGACGATCTTCAAGACCAACAGTCCGGTCATCATGTACACCGCGACCGGCACCGGTGCGTGGGAGGCGGCGCTGACCAATACGCTGTCGCCGGGCGACAAGGTGCTGATGGTCGAGACCGGCCAGTTCGCGACCCTGTGGGCGAGCATGGCCAAGCGGCTCGGCCTGGTGCCCGAGGTCATCAAGACCGACTGGCGCATCGGCGTCGATCCGGCGCTGATCGAAGCGCATCTGAAGGACGACAAGAAGCACGAGATCAAGGCGGTCTGCGTGGTGCAGAACGAGACCGCCACCGGCTGCCAGTCGGCGATCGGCGAGGTCCGCCAGGCGATCGATCGCGCCAAGCATCCGGCGCTGCTGTTCGTCGACGCGATCTCGTCGCTCGCCTCGCTCGATTATCGTCACGACGAATGGGGTGTCGACGTCTCGATCGCCGGCTCGCAGAAGGGCCTGATGCTGCCGCCGGGCATGTCGTTCAACGCCATCAGCGAGAAGGCGCTCGCGGCCAGCAAGACCGCCACGCTGCCGAAGTCGTTCTTCGCCTGGGACGACATGCTGGCAATGAACAAGAACGCCTACTTCCCCTACACCCCGGCGATCCAGCTGCTGCACGGCTTGGCGGTGTCGATCGAGATGCTGCACGAGGAGGGGCTCGACAACGTGTTCGCACGCCACATCCGTCACGGCGAAGCGACCCGCCGCGCCGTCAAGGCATGGGGCCTCGAAACGCTGTGCCGGGACGACAAATACCACTCGCCGACGGTCACCGCCGTGCTGCTTCCCGACGGCCACGACGCCGACAAGTTCCGCGCCCTGGCGCTCGAACACTTCAACATCTCCTATGGAGCGAGCTTCGGCCCGTTTGCGGGGCGTTATTTCCGGATCGGCCATCTGGGCGACATCAACGACACCATGCTGATCGGCGGGCTCGGCGCCACCGAGATGGCGCTCGGCCTGTCGAACATCCCGTACAAGAAGGGCGGCGTGCAGGCCGCGATGGACTATCTGGTGTCGGCCGCGCGCGGGGCCTGAGGCGCCCGCGCGCCGGTCCCACGGGGTCGGCCAGCCGCAGATCGGATTGCCGCCGGGCCCCTCAGGGGGCCCGGTGTTTTTCAGGCCCGGCGCTCGGACGGAATTGCCCGCCGCGGGTCATGCAGCGAACAGGCCTGGATGCTTCCCTGACCGAAGCGGGATGCTGCGGACAGCAGGTGGCGCACAACTGGTGGATTTGCGCCGCGAAGCGGGGGATCACGTTTGCGGCATACAGATTGAGGTCCGCGTCGCCTCCCGTGATCGGCGCTGCGGAAAATACTTCGGGATAACCCTATCCAGGTAACGAAATCTCGACATCGCCGCCCAGCCGGCAGCAGCCGCGTCAGGCTGCCGCAAGCCTCGAATCCGATATGAGGAAACGACTCTTGAAACCAACCCACCGGTGGGCGACTTTCCTCCCTGCCGCCCGGCCACCCGTTCCATGGATCCGCGGTCTGACGGCGACGTTGTCGCGCCTGCCGACGGGCGGACCACACCAGCAACTCCAAGATGCTGGTGTGGCTTTGGATTTGACGTTGCGATGACGCGCGCGCCGCAAGCGTGACAGGAACGTCAAATCCACCACACGCGATCCGGTTGGTCCGATCCTCGGATCGGCCGAAATTCGTCAAGCCCAGGTCACCGGCGCGATCCTGGCGCTTGCGCGCAGCCCCATCCGCCGATCACGACGTGATCTGGGATGGCGTATCAAAGG
>JAVBUK010000195.1:0-7288 GCA_031555345.1 Xanthobacteraceae bacterium
CTTCCCATTGGTTGAGATCAGCGCCATCGACGAATTCCGTCGCGATGCCGAAGCGCGGCAACAGCGTCGAGACGATCCAATGGCAGGAGCCGAAAAGCGCACGGGAGGCCACCACGCGATCACCGGTCTTGAGATGGGAGAGCATGGCAGCATGGACGGCGGCCATGCCGGTCGCGGTGGCGCGCGCCGCCTCGGCACCCTCGAAGGCGGCGATCCGTTTCTCGAACATGTCGACGGTCGGGTTGGCGAAGCGCGAATACTGAAAACCGGCGTCCTCGCCCTTGAAACGGGCCTCGCACTGCTCCGCGCTGTCGTACACGAAACCCTGGGTCAGGTAGATCGCTTCCGACGTTTCGCCGTACTGGGATCGCAGCGTGCCGGCATGGACCAGGCGGGTTTCCGGGCGGTATTGGCGAGACGGCCTTTGACGAGACGATGTGGGCACGGGCGACCTCCAGGACAAAAAAACCGGCCGGGGAACAATCCCAAGCCGGGGCCACGCGTCCCCGGCCTTTTAGCGACTTGTTTTACGTGGCTGCAAGCCGGCCGGCTCAAATGACCACGGGATAAGCCGGTATCTGGGGCCGGCCGGTCTTTTCGTCAATGCGACGATCGGGTAGGAGCGCGGCATGACGCTCCACTTCGACCCCGACGACCAGGGCATTCTGCCGGACCATCGGATCGCCGCGCTGGCGACCGACGGCATCATCCGCGCCAACGCGTTCGACGCCGACCAGATCCAGCCGGCCAGTCTCGACCTGCGGCTGGGCGCGGTCGCCTACCGGGTGCGGGCGAGCTTCCTGCCCGGCCCGCGCGCCAGCGTGGCGCAGCGCATCGACCAGCTCAAGCTGCACGAGATCGCGCTCGCCGACGGCGCCGTGCTGGAGACCGATTGCGTCTACATCGTGCCGCTGCTCGAGAGCCTGGCGCTGCCAGCCGACATCGTCGCGGTCGCCAACCCGAAAAGCTCGACCGGGCGGCTCGATGTCTTCACCCGGGTGATCACCGACGGAGCGCGCGGGTTCGATCGCGTCGAGGCCGGCTACCGCGGCCCGCTCTACGCCGAGATCAGCCCCCGCACCTTCCCGGTGCTGGTGCGCGAGGGCTCCCGCCTGTCGCAAATCCGCTTCCGTCGTGGCGTCTCGATCCTCGACGCCGCCGCGCTCCGGGCGCTGCATGCGCGGGAGCGCCTGGTCGACGACGACACGGCCAACCTCGACGACGGGATCGGGCTCGGCGTCGACCTCGCCGGCTTCGGCCCCGACCGGCTGATCGGCTATCGCGCCAAACGGCACACCGGGCTGATCGACGTCGATCGCCGCGCCGGCTATGCGGTCGACGATTTCTGGGACCCGCTCGCGGCCCGCGACGACCGGAGCCTGATCCTCGATCCGGGCGAGTTCTACATCCTGGCTTCGCACCAGGCCGTGCATGTGCCGCCCGATTTCGCCGCCGAAATGGTGCCGTTCGACCCGCTGGTGGGCGAGTTCCGGGTGCATTATGCCGGCTTCTTCGATCCCGGCTTCGGTTTCGCGGGCGCCGGCGGGCACGGCGCCCGCGCCGTGCTCGAGGTCCGCTCGCGCGAGGTGCCGTTCATTCTCGAGCACGGCCAGATCATCGGCCGGCTGATGTTCGAGCAGATGCTGGCACGCCCCGACCAGCTCTATGGTCAGGACATCGGCTCGACCTACCAGGCGCAGGGCCTGAAACTGTCCAAGCACTTTCGGTAGGCGGCGGAACCGCGCGGCAGAGCCGAACGCGGGACAGAACGGTAGCGCCGGGCGGCAAGGACCGCCGACGCCATCTCGCCAGCCGATGCCGGCCGCAGGGACTTGCCCCGAGGGGCAGCCCGCGGCTATGGTGCGGGCACGCGGGCGTAGTTCAATGGTAGAACGGCAGCTTCCCAAGCTGCATACGAGGGTTCGATTCCCTTCGCCCGCTCCAAGTTCAAAATCTGGCGCTCTGCGAACGGGTTGCCGACAACGAACCCGGCACGCGGACGTCTCCCGCGGCCAAATTCCGGCCTCTCGATACCCCCGATCGCAAGTCGAGACGGCAAGCGCGGTCTTTCGGCCTGCCACCATCGCCGGCAGGTTGCGGACCGGCGGCATCGAGCGTTTCGGGGAAACACGGCGCGCCGATCAGGCGCGCGGCGCGCGGGCGCGCGGCGCATGGGCGCCGGTCAATGCGACATGAAGACCGGCGAGGTCGTCGACGCCAGCATGCCCCGGCTCGCCCCGCCCAGCAGGAGTTGGCTCAAGCCCGAACAGCCGTATCCCCCCATCACGATGAAACTGATGGCGTTGTCCGCGGCGTGAGACAGCAGCATCTCCGGAACCTCGTTTTCCGGCGCGACGATCCGCCTGAACTTGCCTTCCAGGCCATGCCACGCCAGCAGGTTCCGGCCGAGATCGACCTGCGCCACTTCGTCGTCGGTATCCGCAACGACGACGACCTCGATCGATTTCGACCGTCGCAGAAACGGAACGGCGTCTCCGACCGCCCGTGCGACAGCCGGGCTTCCGTCCCAACAGACCATGACGCGGTCGAGGTTGAGCGGATCACGCTGGGCGTTCGGAACGACGATGATCGGCCGGCCCGAGTCGAACAGCACGGTTTCGATGATCCGCTGGTGCCAGCGCCCGTCGGGTGCCGGCTGGCCGACCACCGACAGATCGAACCGCCGGGCCATTTCCCCGAAAATGCTCGCCGCCTCGGTCGGGCCGCGGGCACTCACCACATGCGCATCCGCCACCCGGTTGCGCTTCCTGGCGCCCTTCCCGACGTGAGGGCCTGCGTCCTGCGCGACCGCTCTGCGTCGCTTGCGCGGCGCGCGGTTGTTTGCCGCCGCCTCCGCCGCTGCCGCCCCCGCGTCGAACGCGATCATATCGGCCTGGAAGCTCCGCGCAATCGAAGTCGCGTACTTTTCGGTGACGCTCCCGGAAAGGCCGGACATCAGATGAACAATTATCTTCTTGATCATCGTTCCATGTCCCCCGCCGGCTCGCCCACCGTGGGCGCGAGCGGATTTTTCGTCGACCCCTCGCTGCCGCGCTTCCGCAAATCGGCGGAACGCGCAACCGCGCGCCATCACCGGCGTGCAGCACGCGGCGACACGCACCCGCTGCGTCGGCTCGACATCGTTTCGCATCGACGGCGCGAACCGCGTTTTCCCGAGGCCTCGGGCGCCCCCGAGGTTCGCCGAGCGATCGTATCGAACGAAACTAATATGTCAAGGCGGGTTTTCCGCGGCGCGCGACCCGGGCGGCGCGCACGGTCGCGACCAATCCGCGCCGGCGCCGTCTCGACGGCTCTCGCTGGCGAGAGAGCGGCCCACAGAGCCGGAAACGGGGTGAGGCAGGCGCGTTGCCGGCCGGGCTCACCCCGCTGTCGCAGTCGAGACAGGTCCGCCGAGGACCTTTCTGTCCCGTCGTCAGGATCGCGCCGGGGTCACGCCCCGCGGCAACCGACCGGCGGCTTGCCGGCTATTTCGGCGCGAACAGCACCGAACGGGGCCGGTCCTCCATCAGCCGGGCCATCTCCGCCAGGCTGCCGTAGTACATCGTTCCGGCTTGACAATGCTTGACGCAGGCCGGGGCCTCGCCCCTCCGGGTCCGCGCGACGCAGAGGTTGCAGTATTCCGTGGTGAACGGAAGGTAGTCGATCCGCAACGTCCCATCCGGCTTGTCGGTGAATATCTCGATGAGATGGATTCCTCCCCGCCCGACCGGATAGGCGTGCTCCTGCTTGCAGGCGACCTCACAGCTGTGGCAGCCGGTGCAGTATTCGTAGTCGATCATCAGACCTTTGCGTTCCATCGGCGACTCCCGCGATTCGAATGTGTTCGGTGCGGCTGGGTGCGCGGTCGCGCCCCTCAGCCCCGGCTGCCCGTGTTCACGGGCACACCGCCCACCGTGGTGGGGCCGCTGATCGGGTAGATCCTGCACAGCATCGTCTTGGTCATGGCGCCGCCGAAGCCCGACGAGCTCTGGTGCCCCATCGGGACGAGCTGGTTCACGTTCAGGTCCCAGATTCCGTAGAAGTTCGGTGCGGTGCCGTCGGTTTCCGGCAGCCACCAGCCATGCAGGGCTTGCGCCATCTGTCGGTGCATGGTCGGCCGCAGCTTGGCTTTGCGCTTGATCTTGCCGCGCACGCCCTCGATCCAGCACCAGTCGCCGTCCTTGATGCCGAGCTCCTTGGCGGTCTCCGGATGGAGTTCGACGGTGGGATCCGGATTGATTTCCCGCAGCCACGGAATCTGCCGGTGCTCGCTGTGGAACATCACGCCGTTGCGCCGGCCGGTGATGAGGATGAGCGGATACTGCTTCCACAGGTCGGGCGTGGCGACCGGGCTCTCGATCGGCTCCTTGTGGAACGGCAGCGGATCGAGGCCGTATTCCTCGTAGCGGGTGCAATACAGCTCGACCTTGCCGGTCGGGGTGCGGAATCCCGGCTGCTTGTCGGGCCGCAGCTGTCCCTTCTCGTGGCGCCGGTACGGCGCCGAGCCGGATGGATGATCCTTGGGCGCCAAGGCCCACGGACTTTCGCACAGCTCCTCGAACGTCTTGCCGCAGGCCTTGATGCGTTGCGTCAGCAGCTCGCGCACGTTCTTCCACGGCACCGCCTGCGGGTTGAGCCGGCGCGCCATCTCGAAGTTGATCTCCCAATCGGACCGACACTCGCCGACCGTGATCACCTTCTGGATGGCGTTGAGCGGAACGCCGGTGGTGAACACCGAATCCTTCTCGGGGAAGGTGCCGGCCGGCAGCACGATGTCGGCGATCGCCTGCGCGGTCGGCGTCATGAAGGTGTCGACCACGACGTTGAAGTCCAGCTTGCGCACCGCTTCGTAGTGGCGCCGGGTGTCCTGCGCGGTGTTGCCCATGAAGTTGTTGGTCTGGATCCACATTCCCTTGATGGGATAGGGATTGCCGGTTTCCATCTGCTCGAGCACGCAGTCGGACAGCGCCCACGCGCGGAAGTTCCTGACCAGCGGAAAGCGGTCGGCGCCGATCCGCTTCTTGTTGAGGTTAGCGACGAACTCCTCGCCGTAGAGATCGATGACCTCCTGGGTCGAATAGGGATAGATCGTCACGCCATAGGGCGGCCGGCTGATGACGTTGCCGCCGGGGATGTCGATGTTGCCGGTGATCGCCCACAGGCAGTTGAGGGCATGCACGGTGCTGGTCGCCTCGGCGTTGCTGTCGACCGGCTGGCCGAAGCGCATGGTCGCCGGCTTGGCAGTCGCATACATGCGCGCCGCCTGACGGATCTTGTCCGCCGGCACCCAGGTGATCTCGGCGACTCTTTCGACCGGATATTCCTGGACCCGGGCCTTGAGCTGGTCGAAGCCGTGGGTCCACTTGGCGACGAATTCCTTGTCGTACAGGTTCTCGTTGATGATGACGTTGAGCATCCCGAGCGCCAGCGCGCCGTCGGTGCCCGGCCGCAGCTGCAGCCACAGGTCCGCCCGCGAGGCCTCCCACGAGCAGATCGGATCGATCACCAGGAGCTTCGAACCGCGCTTCATCAGGTCGACGAACCAATGGCCGCTCTCATAGTGGTCGGCGCATTGGCTTCCCTGCAGATTGCGCGCCCAGGACACCAGCAGCTCGGGCACCGCGTAGTCCGGATGGTCGTAGCGCTGCTGGAAGAACTGGCCGGCGTCGGGGAAGGTGAAGTCGCCCATCACCATGCTCATGGCGGCGAGCCGTGGCGTGAAGCAGGCGATTCCCGACAACCCGAACAGCGTCCAGTTGGGACTGCCGTAGGCGTAGGCGAGGAAGATCAGGTAGCCGCCCGCGTCGCGTCCGGTGCCCTGGCCGAACACCATCGACTCCGCGCCGTATTTGTCGCGGATCTCCTTCATCCGGTGCTCGCAGGTGTCGAGCGCCTCGTCCCACGAGATGCGTTGCCACTTGCCCTCGCCCCGTTCGCCGACCCGCTTCATCGGATAGGTCAGCCGATCGGGATGGTAGACGTACTGGGTCATTGCCAGGGCGCGCGGACACAGCCGGCCCTGGAAGAAGGGGTGGTCCTCGTCGCCCTCGACCTTGACGAGCTTGCCGTCGCGGACCGACACCTTCACGCCGCAGCCGCCGTGGCACCCCGGCCCGGCCGACCATGCGCCCATCTTCACGACTTTGGTTTCACTTGCTTCGGCACTCATTGAAAGTCCCTTTGTCGAATGCTGTCAGGACGTTGTCGTTTCCGGGGGATTGCCGCTACGGATCCTGTTCCCGCGTGTCGGCGGGAGGAGGATGGTGACGGAACGGTGGGAACCTTCGCTGACGGACATTTCGTCATCGAGCGCTCCGTCACCACCTCGACGATCGCTCCTCTGTTTCGTGCTCCTCCTTCGGTTGGACTTGACACGCGGACAAGCTTCCGGGGGATGCCTCATTTGCCGAGTTGATCGACCGGCCAACAGCGGCCGATTTCCGCTGGTCCGGCTTTGCCATCGGGTCCCGTACGCAGGCCCGATGTGGATTGACGCCCGGATGACAGCTTTCCGACCAAACGCAGGTATCGGGCCGTCTTGCACGCCATCCGCCTGAACGCTTGGTGATCGGCGGATGGCGACGTCACTCGAGCACCACGCGGGCGCCGCAAAATCCGGTCGACCGAAGCGACGGGTCGGCCGAATTTCCATTCGAGTCCTCATGCGGGGATCCCGCCCATGCCGACGCGGCATGGCCTTGTACCGGCCGCAGCCGAACCCGGCCTTGACGCTCGCGCGCGCGGACCCGAGACGCATTCTCGCATGGCCCGAGCGCGTCGGCCGTGACGCCGTGTGACCGTATTGTATTGTTTGATACGATATAGTCAAGACAACCCGGCCAACATGCGGAAAAGTACTATCCCGCTCCGAACGACGGCGCGGTCACGACCCGCACCCGGGCTGCGTCGAACGTTGGGAGGGAGGCGCCCGTTCGCGAAACCGCAAGCGCGGTGGGGCGCCTGCGTCGCGGCGCCTGCGTGTTCTCCGTTTCCAGGGAAACCGCCCACAGCCGGCGACATCGGGGCGACGTCGCCGCCGATCCGGCGATGGTGCGTCGCCCGAAAGCCTGCCTCACCATTCGAGCCACGATCAGCCGCCGCCTCGCCCGGCGCAATCACCACGCCCGCGGGATCGCCGTGGCCCGGGAGAGAAAGGCGCCGACGGCGGCCGATGCGCGGCGGGCGAGAAAGAGACGCGCCATTTCGACGACCGCCGGAAACAACTTCAACTTGGATCGACATCGGAGCTGAGCTAGTGTGGCGTGGATACTGCGAACCGTCCGCCGTC
>JAVBUK010000149.1:0-7125 GCA_031555345.1 Xanthobacteraceae bacterium
GTCAGCGTATGGAGCAGCCGGCGCGCGGTGGCCCGGCTCATGCCGGTGCGCTTGGCCACGTCGGTCAAGGTCAGTGCCGCATGCCGAAGGTCGAAGGCTTCGATGACCGCCAAGCCGCGCGCCAGGGCTCGCACGAATTCACCCGGCCCCGTCTCGTCGGGTTCGATCTCGTCCTGATCCGGCTTGGACATCCCTGATCCATCCATCGCGTCGACATGCGGGAAAACCCGATCGGAAACGTTCTTCTTGACCGGCCGGCCGGCGCAGCCGATCATGTTCGGCAAGCGAATATATGTTCGTTATGCGAACATAACGCGATTGGTGAAAGACGGCAAGCGCTCGACTTCGATCGGCCCGGTAGTTCAACCGACGAATTTCAGGTGAGTTGAAATGGCAAGTACAATGAAGACGATCTTGACCGTCGCGGTCACCGGCAACCTGACGACGCTGCAGCAGCATCCGGGCCTGCCGTGCACGCCCGAGCAGATCGCCGCCGCCGTCCTGGAGTCGGCCAAGATCGGCGCGGCGGTGGCCCATATCCATGCGCGCTACCCGGACGGGCGTCCGAGCATGGAAGTGGCTCACTACAAGGAGATCGTCGACCGCATCCGCGACAAGAATTCCGAGGTGATCATCAATCTCACGACCGGACAGGGTGGCCGCTTCATTCCCAGCAAGGACGATCCGAAGGTCGCCGCGCCGGGAACCGGGCTGGTGCACCCGCTCAAGCGGATCGAACACATCGCCGCGATCAGGCCGGACATCGCCACCCTCGACCTCAACACCATGTATTCCGGCACGGCGGTGGTGATCAACACGCCGGACAACGTGACGATCATGGCCGACGAGATCTACAAGGCCGGCGCCAAGCCCGAGCTCGAGGTGTTCGATTCGGGCGACATCCAGCTCGCGCACGCGCTGCTCGCGCAGGGGGTGCTGAAATCACCGCCGCTGTTTCAGATCGTGATGGGCGTGCGCTACGGCTTCGTGTCGACGCCGCAGACTTTGGCGTATGCGGTCTCGCTGTTGCCCAAGGACGCGACCTGGGCGGCGTTCGCGCTCGGCCGCTGGGAGTTCCCGATGCTCACCCAGGCCTGGTGTCTCGGCGGGCACGTTCGCGTCGGCATGGAAGACAACGTGTATCTCCGCAGAGGCGTGCTGACGCCTTCGAACGCCGACTTGTGCGAAAAGGCCGTGCGCATTCTCGACGACCTGGGAGGCGAGCTCGCGACCGTCAAGGAAGCGAGGCAGATTCTCGGGCTGCGGTGAGAGCCCGGACGCAACGGGCATCGCGCGGGCTCGACGAGACCCGATCGTTCCGATCACCGATCGGTGGGGTCTCGCGCGTCGGCGGAACTTCTGTCCGCCGCAAGAATGCGGTTCAGCCCACCTCGACAATCTCTTCCGGGAACCGATGCAGCCGGTCGCCCGGACCGTTGTCGCCGATCAGATAGTTGTCGCACACCCAGTTAAGCCACCCGAGGTGCAGGTAGGTGGGGTGTACGACGATGTTCATCCCCGCCGCAATCGCCATCGGCTCGTCGTGGCGGATCAACGGACGCTCGACCAGGTCGTAGCCCTGGCCGTGGCAGTACAACCGCGTCTCCGGCGGGCGGCCGTTCTTGCGCATGAAGTCGTTGTAGGTCTCCCACACATCCCGGCACGGCGTGCCCGGCTTGAGGAGATCGAGCGTGACCCGGCGCGCCGCGAGCGTGAAGGCGACCTCGTCCTTCATCTCCTGCGGCACCTTGCCGACGACGCACGAGCGACCGAGCTCGGTGTACATGCCGCCGGGGCCGTTGTCTTCGACGAGAAGCGCGATCTGGTCACCCTCCCGGATGACGCGGTTCTGGAAATGGCGCGGGCCGAAGAACGCCCCCTGACCGAGCGGCGAGGAGGCGCACAGATAGATTCCGTTCTCGCTGCCGTGGGACACGCTGTACTGTTGCGCGACGGCCGCCACTTCGACGTCGCGCATGCCCGGTTTGACCGCGGCGAACGCCGCCTTCACGGCGCCGTCCTGCATGTGTGCGGTGCGGCGGACCAACTCCATCTCTTCGGCGCTCTTGATCACCTTGATGCGGTCGACCAGGTCGCTGGCTTCGACGAAGCGGGCGCCCGGAAGCTGCCGCTTGATCGAATCGACCAGCGCGAACGACATCTGGTAGGTGCCGACCAGGCCGATCGTCGCCTTGGCGTAAGGCGCCAGTGCCCGACCGGCGAGTTCGGGGTCGTATTCGCGGGTGAAGGGTGCCGAGGCATAGCTCGGCGTCCGCAGGACCTGCTTCACGCCGCGCCAGTGGCTGTCCGAGGTGGGGTTGTCGACGACGCCGAACGGCCCTTGGGCCACCACCGTCATGTCGTCGTCGCGCGGGAACACAACCGTGTTGGGGTATCCATTTACGGCAGGAATGTCCGTGAAATATTTGACGTAGCCGCCCATGTGGTCGTTGTTGTTCTGCATCAGCAGAACGTCGATCTTCTGATCCGCCATCGCCACGCGCACGGCGCTCCAGCGACGTTGCAGCTCGGCGGTCGAGATCGGGGTGTTCAGGCGCTCGTTGGGTGCGGACATGGGACTACCTTTGGATCGGAATACCGTGGAGCCTGCGAGAATAAAGAACACCCGACCGGGCGGTCGTCAACGGCCGACAGGCGGGCGATGACACGTCTTCCGTCGGATCGACATCGACCGATGGCAGCTTCGCGCAAGTGGCGCGCAGGCTTGTCAGAATCCGATCGATCCGACCGACGGGTCAGTGCGAAGTCATGCCGGCGTCGAGGTTGCGGTCGACGTCGCCGCCCGCCGCGATCCGGCGCATGTCGGCAGCGAGCTTTTCGCTGTTGGCGGCCTCGAGCGGCGCCGGGTGCGGAACAATCGACGGACGCATGCGCGAGCAGCCCCAAGATCCTCAACCGGGCGTGGCGGACGGCTGGGTGCGACCCGGCCCTGGCACAAATTTCTATTGCCGACGTAGGACCGGCCGAAAAAGCGAAAAAATACCATCAACGACGGATTATTGGGAGAAACGTCTTTGCGGGAGCCGGATAATGGGACGGCCCGTCGCTGCTTCATCGCCTATCGGCGGCGCTCGAACGGCCCGGGTCTGCTGTTGCGTGAAAAAACGGCTCACCGATCTCGGGTCGGATCGTGGGCCGGTGTCCCGGTTCCGAGGTTCGGTTCCGGCCCGCTCCGGACCGATGCCGGAACCCAGGACACCAGCAACTCGATGATGCTAGTGTGGTTTTTGATTCGAGTCGGCGGTGAAGCGTTTGTCGCAGGCGTAGAACATGCTTAACGCATGTCTGCGAATATCGCGTCGTGGTGGGAACACCCGACCCACAAAAAGCCTTTTAGTCGCGTTGATATCAGCCGCCGGGACGGCCCGGCCACCGAAGCCCTCCCGATGGACATGATTCTCGCCAAGATTCTGGCTGTCGTCCTGGCGTTGAGCCAAATCTCCACCCGTCCGGATGCCGTGAAGACGCATTTCGAGCCGTCGGATCGCGCCGAAGTGGTGGCGTTGTTGCGCGCCGGCTGCGGCCACATGCGCAAGGCGTTCGAAATCGAGGACCTGCAGCTGGACGACCTGGTCGAGACCGCGATGAGCGATCCGCAATCGCTCGCCGCCGACGTCAAGACGTTTCGTGGCGTCAATTTCGCCGACCTGCATGTCGCCTACCGGCAGTTCTGCAAGAACGAGGAGGTTGAAAGCCCGGCGATCGACATCGCCAAGGTGATCACGTTCTACAATGCCTCGGCCGCCGATCTGCCCGACCACACCCGCCTGAAGGGATTGCGGCTGGCCGGTCCGACCGCCGTGCTCGACGACAAGGGGCGTTGGTTCGCCGAGCTCTACGAGGCCGGCAATCGCCGCATCTGGGTTCGGCTGGACGAGATCCCGACGGCGGTGCAGCAGGCGTTCATCGCCGCGGAGGACAAGCGCTTCTATCAGCATCACGGCATCGACGAGCGCGGGCTGGTGCGCGCGTTCGTGAGCAACCTGATGCAGCCCGGGCGGCCGCAAGGCGGTTCGACCATCACCCAGCAGGTGGTCAAGAACATGCTGGTCGGCGACGATGTCACCTACGAGCGCAAGATCCGGGAAATTCTCGTGAGCTCGCGCCTCGAGCACACGCTGAGCAAGGCGGAAATCCTTGAGCTCTACCTCAACTCGATCTTTCTCGGCCGCAACTCCTGGGGCGTGGAGATGGCGGCGAAGAGCTATTTCGGGAAATCCGCCAAGGACCTCGATCTCACCGAGGGCGCCCTGCTCGCCGGCCTGACCAAGGGACCGAACTATTTCAACCCCGACCGTTCACCGGATCGCGCACGCGAGCGCTACGCCTATGTGCTCACCCGCCTCCAGGAAGACGGCGTCATCGACGCCGAGCGGTCGAAGCGGCTGCACGACGCATGGCCGCGGTTCGTCGCCTATTCGCGCGCGCCGTCCGCGGCGCCGTATTTTTCCGACTACCTGAGCCGCGAGATCCGCAGCCTGCCGGGCCTCGCGCCGTTCAAGGATGTCGCCTACACGGTGCGTTCGACCATCAACACCGACCTCCAGGCGGCGACCGCGGCGGCGTTGCAGGAAGGGCTTGCACGGTACGAAATGAGCACCGGCCGGGTCTCGTTCACGGGGCCGGAAATGAACCTCGCCGGCGCCATCAACGCGCTGTCGGCCGAGCTGTCGTCGGGCGGCGGCCTGTTCGAAGGACCGCTGCCGCCCCAGTGGCAGCGCGCACTGGCGACCGCGACCCTGCCGCTCACCGACGTGCAGTGGGAGCCCGCGGTGGTGGTCGAGAAGCCTTCCCGCAAGGGTGGAAGTGCCCTGCGGGTGGGGCTGCGCGACGGCCGGGTGCTGACGTTGCGCGCCGTCGGTGGTGATGTTGCGCGCAAGCTTTCGCTCTATGACGTCGTCTACGTCCACCTGCGCGACGAAAAGGGCCGGGGTACGCGCGCCGAGCTGCGGGTGCGGCCGGTGGTCCAGGGGGCCGCCGTCGTCCTCGACAACAAGGCCGGCCGCATCCTGGCGATGGCGGGGGGGTTTTCCTACGGGCTGAGCCAGCTCAACCGCACCGCCCAGACGCGGCGCCAGCCTGGTTCGTCGATCAAGCCGTTGACCTACCTGGCGGCGCTGCAGCACGGCCTGCAGCCGAACACGCTGGTGCGCGACGCCCAGATCACCTTGCCGCCGATCGTCGGTGACCGGGAGCGGGACTACTGGACCCCGAAGAACTACGACGGCGGCGCGTCCGGCGTGACGACGCTGCGGCGTGCGCTGGAAAATTCCAAGAACCTGGCCACCGCCGGCCTGCTCGACGTCATCGCATCGACCCCGCAAGAGAGCCTCGATCGCGTCTGCGAGCTGATGATCGAAGCGCAGCTCTACCAAGACTGCCAGCGTTTCTATCCGGTCGTGCTCGGCGCCCAGCCGGTGCGCCTGATCGATCTCGCGGCCTTCTATGCGGCGGTGGCCAACGAGGGCGGGCGGCCCGTGCCGCATGCGATCGAGGTGGTCGAGCAGGACGGGCGCAGCGTCTGGCGCGACGACACCCGGCCGCTGACGTGGCTCGCCAGCGCCGACCGGGTGTCGTTCTATCAGCTCAAGACCATGCTGCAGGGCGTGTTGGCCCGCGGCACGGCACGCTCGATCGCCAGCCTGTCGGAATTCGTCGGCGGCAAGACCGGCACCAGCGACGACGAGAACGACGCCTGGTTCGTCGGGTTCACCAACGACGTCACGGTCGCGGTCTGGGTCGGCTACGACAATGCCACCAGCCGGCGCACGCTGGGCCGCGGCCAGACCGGCGGTAAGGTGGCGGTGCCGATCTTCGAGTCGATCATCAAGGCGGTGTGGTCGCACTATGCGCCCCAGGTCGCGCTGAACCCGCCGTCGGTCGACGTGAAGCGTCAGATCGCGTCGGTGCCGATCGACCTGCGGAGCGGCAACCGGGTGTCGAACGGGGGGCGTGGGGCGTTCCAGGAGCAGTTCCGCATCGACGGTGACGGCAAGTTCAACGACACCCAATACGACGTGGTGAGCCGGATCGAAGCCGGCACCCTGCGCGAGCGCGAGGGGGGCGACGAGGACGCCGACAGCCGTTACTACGGCAGCTATGGGCCGTACGGTGCGAGGCCCTACGGTCCCCAGCCCTACGGCACGCAACCGTACGGCGCGCAACCGTACGGCGCGCAGCCCTACGGCACGAATCGGTACGGTGGTCGCCCGTTCGGCTATCCTCCGTCCGGTTGGTCCGCGGCGCCGCGGGGCTTGTTCGGAGGGTTTTTCGGCGGCGAGCCGAGACAACCGCCCACTTACGACGACAGGTACCCCCCACGGTCCCCGCCCGGCGACGAGCAGGAGACGCGTCGCCCCCGGCGCGTCGACCCGGATTACTTCTGGGGCGGGCGTCGATACAACTGAAGGCGCACTCATGTTGAACGCGACGGTTCCGGTCTCACGCGTCCTGGTCTCGGGCCTGTTGGCGGTGCTCGTCGGCGGGCTGGTGCGGCCGGCGTCGGCACAGCACAAGATCGAGGAGGTGACGTCGATCGCGTCGCTGCCGCCCGGGCAGCCGGGCGCACGAACGATCGCGTTCACCGATCACCGCGCCGACAAGCTCGCCGATCCGGTCAGTGGGTTGTGGCGTTTTTCCGATTGGGCCCAAGCCAAGCCCGTCCAGAAAGATCTGCTCGCCCTCTACCCGGGCTATGACGAGCCGATGGTCGGCAGCAAGCCACGCAAGAAGCGGATGCACGTCTATGTCGCCGAGGCGCGGTTCGACCTTCCCAAGCCGACCCAGGCCGCCGACGTGGAGGGCTACGCCAAGCTCGCCTTTCTCGAGCGCATGGATGGCACGATCAAGCATCGTCTGATCACGCCGGACGACGTGATCCCGTTCAAAAATCCGCAGTTCGCCCACAATCTCAACCCGCAGCGCCGCTGGTGTGGCGCCGGGACGATCTGCATCCAATCGTATTACAAGCTGGAGGGCAGACTTCCCGCCGGCGTCGCGCTGGTGAACAAGCTGAAGGAGGGCGGTCGCAAGATCGCCGACTTCATCGAGTTCCAGAGCGAGCTGCGCGCGGTGCCGGCAGGTGAGATCGATCCGGTGGCGCTG
>JAVBUK010000060.1:0-5000 GCA_031555345.1 Xanthobacteraceae bacterium
GCAAGATCGCCGACCTCGCCGCGTTGCGTCGCGAGCTCGAGCGCATCATCGGTGGATGCCGCCATGGGACGGTGGAAGACTGCCAGATCATCGACACGCTGCTGCCGAGCAGCACTGCCGGCAAGGGGCGCCGCAAGCGGCGCCGCGCAAACGGCGGCTGAGGGCCGCGGCCGCGCCGGCAGGTCCACGCGCGAACCAGAATCACGCGCGGGCCGCGCCGGGTTCGGTCGTCGATCGCCCGAACAGGGTTCGAGGCGGCGTCAGTTCTTTTCCTGGATGTGAGCCTCGAGGAACCACAGCGCCTTGTCGACGGCGCGCGACGCGGCGGTGAAAATGTCGGCGGTGTTGGTGTCGCCCGCGTCGTCGGCCTGATCGATGGCGCGACGCAAGGCGTTCGCCAGCACGCCATAGCGTTCGATCAACGCCGCGAGGTGATCCGCCGTGGTGTAGATGTCGACCGGATAGGGCGCCAGCTTGCTGGCTTTGGCGACGGCCTGGGTGGTGCCGAGCGCGGTGCCGCCCAGTTGAACCACGCGTTCCGCCATCGTGTCGACGTGCTCGTCGAGCTGGCTGCGGAAGCCGTCCAACATCTCGTGGATGGCGATGAACTGGGGTCCCTTGATGTTCCAGTGCGCCTGTTTGGTGAGCAGCGCCAGATCGATTCCGTCGGCCACCCGCGCATTGAGCAGCTCGATCGCGGCTTGCTTGGTGTTGGAGCTGAGGTCGTTCACCGTCGAGTGATTTCGCATTGCTGTTTCAGCCTGTCTATGCCGTTGGTTGCATGGTTCGATTTTTCTCCCCACCGTGAGGGGCGGGCGTCGTCGCCTTCGCCAGTGTCCCGGTCCGACGTCCGGTTCCGTTTGCAGCCCGCACGGCACCAGCGCCGGAATTGAAAGGACCGCAGAAACGCGATGATGCCAGCGCGGGTTGGATTCGACGTTCCGACGGCGAACGTGCCCCATGAGTGACCGGAACGTCAAAACCACCACATTGGTTTCACGCTGTATCGGAAACACATCATTTCCGCGTCGCTGCTGGCGAGCGGCGTAGGTCGGGGAACAGATCGAAAGGCGTCCGATCACATCGCGCGACAACCGCGGAACGATGTCGATTCCCGCGTATCACCACCGTTCGCGCACGGCATCGCAACCAGACGCGCGGAGGCACGTTGGCGTGTGCGGAACTTGCCCGTCTTGGCGGCCGCGGGTCACGTATGCCAAGCCGATCCGGCGGCGTTGTTCAGCCGCTGCCGCCTCTGGCGCCCGACACCCGCACCATCTCTTGCCACATCGGCCGCTCGCGGGCCGCTCGCGCCGCCGCCGCTTCCGGTGTCGAGGCCAGACAGCGCGCCCCGAGAACCTCGAAGCGGTGTCGAATTCCGGGGTCGGCGGCGAGCGCCTGCATGGCGGCGCCGAGACGGTCGATCATCGGCCGTGGGGTCGCGGCCGGAACCACGAAGCCGGCCCACGACGTGACCACGAAATCGGGCATGCCGGCCTCCGCCATCGTCGGCACATCGGGCAGAACCGGCCAGCGTTCGGCCGAGGTCACCGCCAGCGCGCGGATCTTGCCGCTCTGGATGCTCGACACGTAGGACGCGAGGTTGTCGATCGCGTAGGCGACATCGCCGGCCAGCATGGCGGGGATCGTCTGCGACGCGCCGCGAAACGGCACGTGTGTGCCGCCGATGCCGGTTCGTGTGGCGAACAGCGCGGCCGACAGATGCGGCGAGGTGCCGACACCCGGGCTGCCGTAACTCACGCCGCCGCGGGCCCGCGCCCATTCCACGAACGCCTCCAGGGTCCGGGCCGGGACGTGCTCGGCCGGCACCACGAACACATTGGGGGTATCGTAGATCAGCGTCACCGGCACGAAATCCCGCTCGGGATCGAACGGCATGTGAGGGTAGAGGTACTGGTTGATGGCGAACTGGCCGACCGTTGCCGCACCGATGGTGTAGCCGTCGGCCGGGCTGGTGGTGACGGCCGCAATCCCGATATTGCCGCCCGCGCCCGGCTTGTTCTCGACCACGAAGGATTGGCCGAGCCGGACCTTGAGATGGTCGGCCAGAATGCGGGCCAACACGTCGATCGAGCCGCCGGCCGGATAGGGAACCACCACCTTCACGGCCCGGTTGGGCCAACGAGCCTCGCTCTCGCCGAACGAATGCCGGCTGAAGGGGATGGCCAGGGCCGCCGCCAGCGAGCCCGCCAGCGCGGCGCGGCGCGTGGTCGGCGCTGCTTCCGGGGGATCCTCCCGGTTTTCTGTTTGGTGTTTCATGTCGCCGGCACCATATCATTGCCACCAAACGATGGCAGCCCTTCGATGATTACAAGTAATAGTTGTATATCGTCGGAAAGCCGCACGAAAATACCGCGATGTCCGGAAGTCCGCCCCGGTTCCCCTGCGCCCCCGTCTCCACGGCGGGCCGCCCGGTGATGCCTGGCGATGGCGCTGCGGGCCCGGGATGATGTGATGAAGCCGCGCTCCACCCGCGTGCTGCTCGTGGCCGGTGCCTTCCTGGCAGGCCTGCTGATCTGCTTGTCGGCCATCGTGCTGCTGGTCGGTCCGCGCGGCAGCACCGATGCCGTTGCGGCGATCGGCGGGCCGTTCGCCCTGACCGATCAGAACGGCCAGGGGGTCACCGACCGCGATCTCGCCGGCAAGCCGTACCTGGTGTTTTTCGGCTTCACCCATTGTCCCGACGTCTGCCCGACGGCGCTGTTCGAGGTCTCCGAGGTGATGCGCAGCCTCGGGCCGGAAGCCGACAGGACCGCAGCGCTGTTCATCAGCGTCGATCCCGAGCGCGACACGGCCGCGGTGCTGAAGGACTATCTGGCGAGCTTCGACCCGCATGTGCGGGGGCTGACCGGCGATCCGGCCAGCCTCGCTGCCGTATTCAAGGCGTTCCGGGTCTACACCAGGAAGGTGCCGCTCGAGGGGGGCGGTTACACCATGGATCATTCCGCGCTGGTCTATCTGATCGACAAGGACGGCCGGTTCGTCGCCCCGTTCAACCTCAAGCGACCGCCCGCCGCCGCGGCCGCGGATCTGCGACGGTATTTTTGACCCACCCGGAACACCGGCGGCGCCACCCTGGCCGACCGCGCCAATTCCGCTAGACCCGTCGGGTGCCCGGGTTCCGACGTTCGGTTCCGTTTGCAGTCAGGTGCCGCGTCGGCGGCCGCCGCAACATGGTCCTGCATGAAGAAGCTCATCGAGCCGCGCGCGAAGACGCGCTTGGAAGGTCGGTCGGCGCCGTCCCTGCCTTGCTGGATCGCGGCGTTGCTGCTCGTCGCCGCCTTCGCACCCGCCCCGCTGCCGTCGCTGTCCGCCAACGCGGAGCCGGTTGTCGGCAAGGCGGTGACGGTGCCGGGATTCTGGGATCCCCGCCGGCGGCCCGAGCGCCCCGACCTGTCCCGGGTGCCGCTGTTGCGCTTCATGACCGAGGTCGACTACCCGCCGTTCAATTTCGCCGGGACGGACGGAAATCCGGTCGGCTTCAACGTCGATCTCGCCCGCGCGATCTGCGAAGAGCTGCGGGTCTCCTGCACGGTGCAGATGCGTCGCTTCGACACGCTGCTCGACGCCCTCGGCGACAACCGCGGCGACGCTGCCATCGCGTCGATTGCCGTCAATGCGGAAACGCGGCGGCGCGCCGATTTCACCGATCCCTACTACCGGCCGGTCGCGCGCTTCGTCGCGCTGCGTGACGCGGGGTTCGTGAACCTCGAGCCCGAACGGGTGGAAGGCAAGAAGATCGGCGTCGTGGCCGGTACGGCACACGAGCAGTATCTGCGGGCGCTGTTTACCGAAGCCGAGATTCGGCCCTTCGGTGCCGCCGATCAGGCGCTCGAGGCGTTGCGCCAGCACGAGGTCGATCTGGTGTTCGGCGACGGATTCGGTCTGGCCTTCTGGCTCAACGGCACCGACTCCGCCGGCTGCTGCGAATTCGCCGGCGGCGGGTTCACCGAAAGCCGCTTCTTCGGCGACGGAGTCGGTATCGCGGTCAAACCCGGCAACGATGCGGTGCGCCAGGGCATCAACTGGGCGCTGTTCCGGCTGTGGGAAAAGGGCCGTTTTGCCGACCTCTGGCTGCGCTACTTCCCGATCAACCCGTACTGAAGCCGGCCGACGCCGGCCCGTCCAGGACGTGCGCCGCCGGTTCCCGTGTTCCGGACAGGGGGTTTCCATTTCGGCACGGCGCGGTCTAGTGTCCGCGTCCTGGAGAACAGATATCGATGACCGACCTGACCGCCCATGCCGCGTCGCTGCGCGCCCTCGCCGAATGTTCCACCGCCTGGCCGTTCGAGGAGGCTCGGAAGATTCTGGCGCGGATCAAGAAGAAGCCCAAGGACGAGGTGATCTTCGAGACCGGCTACGGTCCGTCGGGGCTGCCGCACATCGGCACGTTCGGCGAGGTCGCGCGCAGCACCATGGTACGCCATGCGTTCCGCGTGCTCACCGACGACAAGGTGAAGACCCGGCTGATCGCCTTCTCGGACGACATGGACGGCTTGCGCAAGGTTCCGGACAATATTCCGAACAAGGAACTGGTGGCGCAGCATCTCGGCAAGCCGCTGACCAAGGTGCCCGATCCGTTCGGCACGCATCCGAGCTTCGGCGAGCACAACAATGCGCGGCTGCGGGCGTTCCTCGACGCCTTCGGGTTCGAGTACGAGTTCATGTCGTCGACCGACTGCTACCGCTCGGGCCGCTTCGATGCCGCGCTGATGACCGTGCTGGCGCATTTCGACGAGGTCATGGAGATCATGTTGCCGTCGCTGCGCGAGGAACGTGCGGCGAGCTATTCGCCGTTCCTGCCGGTCTCGCCGCGCACCGGCGCCGTGCTCCAGGTTCCCATCGTGGCGCAGGACGTCGCCCGCGGCACCATCACGTACGAGGATCCCGAAACCGGCGAGCGAATGTCCACCCCGGTCACCGGCGGGCATTGCAAGCTGCAGTGGAAACCCGATTGGGCGATGCGCTGGTCTGCGCTC
>JAVBUK010000099.1:0-9293 GCA_031555345.1 Xanthobacteraceae bacterium
TCATGGTCGCCGGCGACCCGCTCGGGCTCGATTCTCCGCACCCCGACGCGATCAGCCGTGTCATCCAGGGGGTGGTCACCGGCATCGGCTTTCTCGGCGCCGGTGTCATCGTGCGGACCGGCGCCTCGGTCCACGGCCTGACGACCGCAGCCAGCATTTGGCTCACCGCCTGTCTGGGCATGGCATGCGGTGTGGCGTCGTGGCGGATGGTGGCGATTGGCGTGCCGCTCGCGTTCGCGGTCCTGATCCTCGGCGGTCCGATCGAAAAGGCGATTCGTCGTCATTGGAACGATACCGAGACGTGAATCGCCTGACGGCGCGCCATCAGGTGCCCACGCGCAGCGGCGCCGCCAGCTTGCGCAGGGCGGCGAGCACCGACAGCGCGGTGATGCGGCCGGTTTTCGGGTTTTCCGACGGAATGTTCTCGATCGACATCGAAAGCCGCGCCGAATCCGATTCGACCTCGATTCGATGGCAGTTCCGCGACAGTGCAGGATCGGCCCATATCTCGATGGTGGTGCGGTCGGGACCGATGCCGGCCAGCGCCAGTGCGGCGACCACGTTGACGTTGGCCGGAAAGCCCGCCGCGGCCTCGCGCGCCGTTCCCTTGAACACCAGCTTGGGGGCGTCGAGACCGTCGACCGAGACGCCGTGCTCGACCAGATAGGGCGCGCCGGCCAGGCCCTTGGGCGGCTTGCGCGTCACCATCGTGACGGAGCGGATCTCGCCTTCGGCCGCCGCCGAAACGGCGTCGAGTCCGAGAAGAGCGCCGGTCGGCACAATGATCTGGCCGCCGTGGGTGCGCGCCAGCTCGATCAGTTCTGGCCGCGGCAACAACGCGCCGGCACTCAGTACCATGACTCGTTTCCCCGAGGTCAGCATGGGTCGGCAGATACGCTCGAGCACTTCGGCGGGGGCGCATTCCACCGCAATGTCGGCATGGGTCGGCACGTCCTCCAGTTCGACCAGCGGACAAGCGATACCCTCGCGCTCGAGCCAGTCCCGGGCTGGTCCCTGGCGGCCCGCGCTGGCGCAGGCGAGAGAAAGCCCCGGCACGCCGCCGTTGATCCGGCGGGCCAAATCCCGCCCGATGGCTCCAAGGCCGGCGATGGCGACACGTGTCATTACGAATTCCCCTGACGATTGATCGCTCATACGCTGCAACCCTCTGGGTCGCAAGCGAGCACAGCGGCAAATGGTACCTTGACCCGCGTCGCGGCCGCACTGCACAATGGGGCGGATATTGGGAGGTTTCCATGTACAAGACGATGATCAAGACCGCGGTTGCGACCGCGCTGGTGGTTGCGGGCCTCGCGACGGCCAGCGCCCAGGACTTTCCTAACCGTCCGCTGACGATGGTGATTCCGTTTGCGGCCGGCGGCCCGACCGACGTCCAAGGACGGGTTATCGCGGCCCGTATGAGCGAGTTGCTCGGGCAGCAGGTGATTGTCGAAAACGTCGGTGGCGCCGGCGGCATGAACGGATCCTACCGCGTCGTCAATTCGCCGGCGGACGGCTACACCTTCGTTCTCGGCACCGTCGGCACCCACGCTCAAAACCAGACGCTGTACAAAAAACCGCTGTACAATGCGACGACCGACTTCACTCCCGTCGCTCTGCTGATCGACGTCCCGATCGCGCTCGTCACCCGCAAGGACTTGCCGGTGAAGACGCTCAAGGAATTCGTCGACTACGCCAAGAAGAACGAATCCCGGATGACGTTCGGATCGGCCGGCACCGGCGCCGCGGCCCATTTGGCGTGCGTGGTCGCCAACATGGTGATGGGAACCAACATCACCCACGTTCCTTATCGCGGCACGGGCCCCGCCATGCAGGACCTGCAAGGCGGTCGGATCGATTTCCTCTGCGACATGATCAGCACCGCCAAGCCGCAGCTCGACGGCGGCACCATCAAGGGCATCGCCATCATGACCAAGGAGCGCTCGCCCGCGCTGCCGGACCTGCCTTCGGCGGCGGAGCAGGGGTTCCCGACGATGGAGGCCTATACGTGGAACGCGATCTTCCTGCCGAAGGGCACGCCGCCGAGCATCGTCAAGAAGCTGCATGCTGCGGCGGTCGCGGCGGTGGAGACGCCGTCCGTCAAGGAGCGCCTGGCCGGCCTGGGTGCGGTCGTCGTCGCCAAGAACCGCATGTCGCCCGAGTATCTTGCTGAGTTCGTCAAGAGCGAGACCGAAAAGTGGGCGGCACCGATCAAACAGAGCGGCGCCAGCGCCGACTGATTGATGCGACGCCATACGGCCCGTCCCGATGCCCGGCTTTGGCCGGGCATCGCCGCTTGTGGCGCGCGATTGTGGCGACGCGGTGCGCGAGGGCTGCAGGAACGAGCCGCCGCGCCGAAGCGTTCAAGGTGGGTCGAAACCGTCCTGGTAAAACGATCCATTGATCGGGTTCGCCGGATGGCGGTGTGTCCGCCTCGCGGGCTCGATCCTGGCGCGCGATCGACGCTTCCATCCGCCGATCACGATCAATCGAATGGCGGATGATACGGGAGGTGGCCTCGGGTGGGCACTGGTTCGCCGCTCGGCCGTCGCGACGGCTGCAGTGGCGCCGGCCTCGCCTTCTCCGGCGCGTTCTGATAGGTCCCGGGCGAAGGGGATGCTTGCGTATCCGGGCTGAGGTAGTGCAAGGGATCGGGGTGGCCTCGGCCTGGAGCAGATGATGGTTGCGCGCGTATGCAGGGCGGTGGCTGAATTCGGGCGCCGGTTCGGGGGCTGGATCGGAGCCTGCCTGAGCTTCGCGATCATCGCGGTCGCCGCGGTCGTGCTCTATCGCATGCTGCACGATCTCGATTTCGACGATCTCGTCGCGGCCATCAAGGCGATCGACCCGCACGACGTGCTGGTTTCGGCGATCTTCGTGGCCACGGGCTATTTCACCCTCACGTTCTATGACCTGTTCGCGTTGCGAACCATCCGCCGGGACGACGTTCCCTATCGGGTAGCGGCGCTGGCCGGGTACACCAGCTATGCGGTCGGCCACAATGTCGGCGCCAGCGTGTTCACCGGCGGGGCCGTTCGCTACCGCATCTATTCGGCACACGGTCTTTCGGCGGTCGAAGTCGCCAAGATTTGCTTCATTGCCGGCCTGACGTTCTGGCTCGGCAATGCCACCGTGCTCGGTCTGGGCCTCGCCTACGTGCCGGAGGCCGCCTCGGCGATCGACCGTTTGCCGGTGTGGATCAACCGGACGGTCGGGTGCGTGGCGCTCGGCGTGCTCGCCACCTACGTGATCTGGGTCTGGCGCACGCCCCGCGTGGTCGGCCGCCAGAACTGGGAAGTCGTTCTGCCGAACGGGCCTTTGACGCTGCTGCAGATCGCGATCGGAATCGTCGATCTCGGCTGCTGCGCGTTGGCGATGTACATGCTGGTGCCGGACGAGCCGTATATCGGTTTCATCGCCGTCGCGGTGATTTTCGTGTCGGCCACGCTGCTCGGCTTCGCCAGCCATTCTCCAGGCGGGCTCGGCGTGTTCGACGCCGCCATGCTGGTGGCGCTGTGGCAGTACGACAAGGAGCAGCTGCTCGCAGGTCTGCTGTTGTTCCGCCTGCTCTACTACATCATCCCGTTCGCGATCTCGTTGGCGATCCTCGGCACGCGCGAATTGTGGGTGACCGCCACGGCGTCGCGGCAGGCTCGCGCGACGTCGGTTCAGGGCTCGGCCGATGTCGTCCGGGACGCACGCAGCGGCAAGTAGCCCGCAACGCGAGGGTCGCCCACCGACGGACGAGCTTCCGCGGCGGGACCAGGTCGGGCGCGGGCGGGCAAATCCGGCTTTCGCTTTTGTCGAACGGGTTCTAAGCATGGTGTCGCGGCCCCGACGATGCTGCCGGGTGACGGTTCGGGGCGGATGCGTTGCCGATGGTGGCTGAACGAGAACGAGCGAGATTTCCCGGACCGAGGTCCTGGCGGGGCCGCCTGGAGCACGCCCGCCCCGCCTTGGTCGTCGCGGCAGTCGTGCTGTTCGGTCTGATGCTGTTCGCCGACTTGAGGTTCGGCCCGGCGCTGGCCGCGTTTGCGGTGCTGGCGGCCGCGTCCCTGGTCGACATGGCGGAACTCGCCAACAGCCGGGTGGTGGTCCCGCCGCAGGAGATGGCCAAGCCGCTGGTGGCGGACTGGCTGATCGAGACGGTGATTTCCGGGATTCCCGACCCGGTGATCGTGCTCGAGTCCAACGACAATGTGCTGGCTTCCAACGCCCCGGCCCGCGCGCTCGCCTCGGCGCTCACGCGCGGTGCGCCGTTGTCGTTCGCGCTGCGGGCGCCGGCGGTTCTCGACGCCGTGCGGCGCGCGGCCACGACCGGCGAGCCGCAGAGCGAGGAATTCGTGATGCGGGTGCCGACCGACCGTTGGTTGGAGGCCGCGGTGGTTCCGGTCGCGCTTGCCGAAGGCCTGGCCGGGCGGCGCGAACTGGTGATCGTGACGCTGCACGACCTGACGCCGCTGCGGCGGATGGAGGAGATGCGGGCCGATTTCGTCGCCAACGCCAGCCATGAGCTGCGCACGCCGCTCGCCTCGCTCTCGGGGGTCATCGAGACGCTGCAGGGGCCGGCGCGCGACGATGCGGCGGCGCGCGCGCGGTTTCTCGCCATCATGAAGGAACAGGCGGTCCGCATGGCGCGCCTGATCGACGACCTCCTGTCGCTGTCGCGCATCGAGCTCAAGGCGCACGTGCAGCCGACCCAGACGGTCGATCTCGCGGCGATCGTGCGCCAGGCGGCGGAGGGCCTGCAGCCGATCGCGCGCGAACGGGGCGTGGAAATCTCCCTCGATCCGCCGCCCGGGCCGGCCACCGTCCGCGGCGACCGCGACGAACTGATCCGGGTGTTCGACAACCTGATTGAAAACGCGATCAAATACGGCGCCTGCGGCCGGCGCGTCGACGTCGGGTTGAGCTGCGAGCCGACCGCCGGCAATGGCGGGGAGGTCGTCGTCGCGGTTCGCGACCATGGCCCGGGCATCGCGCCGGAACACCTGCCGCGCCTGACCGAGCGCTTCTACCGCGTCGATGTCGCCGGGAGCCGCGCCCAGGGCGGCACCGGCCTCGGGCTCGCGCTGGTCAAGCACATCCTCAACCGCCATCGCGGCAGACTGTCGATCGAAAGCGTGGCAGGACGCGGCGCGACGTTTTTCGTGCGCCTGCCGGCGGTCCCGGATCCGACCGCCGCCGATCCGAGAGGCACAGGAAGCGCAGAAAACGCAGGCGCTTAGACTGTCATCGGAGCGTCATCCGGGGTTCATATAACGGTGACACGGAGAGCGTAGGACACTGCGCGGATGCCGAGGCGGCGCGCCACCCGACCGGTGGCGCGGGATCCCTCGGCAAGCCGCGCGGACCGCGACCTCCCGACAATAGAGCAGCAGCGCGGCTGCGGGGGCGTCACGCCCGCGGATCCGTGCTCAGTTGCCAACATGGAGAGAAACGTGAAACTCGCCAAAACACTGCTGGCCGCCGGCATGATCGCCGCGGCAACGCTCGGCGCCAAGGCCGCCGACATCTCCGGCGCCGGCGCCACCTTCCCGTATCCGGTCTACGCCACGTGGGCCGACGCATACAAGAAAGAGACTGGAATCGGCCTGAACTATCAGTCGATCGGCTCCGGCGGCGGCATCAAGCAGATCAAGGCCAAGACCGTGACGTTCGGCGCCACCGACGCGCCGTTGTCCGGCAAGGATCTCCAGGATTCCGGGCTCGCCCAGTTTCCGATGGTGATGGGCGGCATCGTGCCGGTCGTCAATCTGGCAGGCATCAAGCCCGGCGAACTGGTTCTCGACGGCCCCACCCTCGCCCGGATCTTCATGGGCGAGATCAAGTCGTGGGACGATGCGGCGGTCATGAAGCTCAACCCACAGGTCAAGCTGCCGAGTCAGGCGATCGCCATCGTGCATCGCTCGGACGGCTCGGGCACGACCTACAACTTCGCGTACTATCTGGCGGCGGTGAGCGCCGACTGGAAATCCAAGGTCGGCGTCAATGCCTCGCTCGAATGGCCGGCCGGCATCGGGGCCAAGGGCAACGAAGGTGTTGCCAACAACGTCGCCAACACCAAGGGTTCGATCGGTTACGTTGAGTACGCCTACGCCAAGCAGAACAACCTGACCTTCACCAGGATGATCAACCGGGCCGGCAAGGCGGTGACGCCGACGTCGGAAGCGTTCCAGGCGGCGGCGGCCAGCGCCGACTGGAAATCGCAGCCCGGTTACGGCGTGATTCTGGCCAACCAAGCGGGCGAGAACGCCTGGCCGATGACGGCCGCGACCTGGATCCTGGTGCCCAAGAGCCCGTCCGATCCGGCGGCCACCGCCGGGGCGCTCAAGTTCTTCGCCTGGGCGTACAAGAACGGCGGCAAGATGGCCGAGGAACTCGACTACGTGCCGATGCCGGCCGGTGTCGTCGCCGACATCGAGAAGCTGTGGGCCGCCGAGATCAAGGGTGCGGACGGCAAGCCGATCTCCGCAATGTGATCGGTTCCGGTCCGGGGCGCCGTTCGTCATGGCGCCCCCGTTTCGCCGGCTTCCCGAGCCGGGGGCAGGGCGTGTGTTCCGAGGGAGTACCGTTCAATGGACGCGAGAGGATCCGCGGCGGAAATCGTCTTGCAGGACGGGGCGATATCGTCTGCCGAGCGGTCGGCGCGCGCCCGCGTTCTTCGGCGCCTGCAGTTGGGCGATGTCGCCTTCCGCCATCTCACCCGCGTCGCCGCCATCCTGGTGCTGGCGATCCTCGGCGGCATCATCGCCTCGCTGATCCACGGTTCGGTGCCGGCGCTGCGGACATTCGGGTTCGATTTCCTGGTGACGCAGTCGTGGAACCCGGTGACGGAACGCTTCGGGGCGGCGGCTCCGATCTACGGCACGGTTGTCACCTCGCTGATCGCCATGCTGATCGCGGTGCCGGTCGGGCTGTTCATCGCCATGTTTCTCACCGAGCTGTGCCCGATGTGGTTGCGCCGCCCGGTCGGGATCGCGATCGAGCTGTTGGCGGGCATACCCAGCATCATCTACGGCATCTGGGGTCTGTTCGTCTTCGCGCCGTTCCTGCAGGAGACCCTGCAGCCGTTCCTCATCACCGTGTTCGGTCCGGTGCCGGTGCTGTCGACGCTGTTCGGGGGGCCGCCCTACGGCATCGGCGTGCTCACCGCCGGATTGATTCTCGCCATCATGGTGCTGCCTTTCGTCACGTCGATCTCCCGCGACGTGTTCGAAACGGTGCCGACGGTGCTCAAGGAGGCGGCCTACGGCCTCGGCTGCACCACCTGGGAGGTCGTACGCCATGTCGTGCTGCCGTATACGCGGGTCGGCGTGATCGGCGGCGTCATGCTCGGCCTCGGGCGGGCGCTCGGCGAGACCATGGCGGTCACCTTCGTGATCGGCAATGCCCACCGCATTTCGCCGTCGCTGCTGGCGCCCGGCACGACGATCTCCGCGACCATCGCCAACGAATTCACCGAAGCGGTCGGCGACCTCTACACCTCGGCGCTGATCGCCCTCGGCCTCATCCTGTTCGCCATCACCTTCACCGTGCTGGCGGCCGCGCGTCTGCTGCTGATGCGGCTCAACGGACGGATCGGGGCATGACCATGGCGCCGCGCTCGCCCCTGTACGCCCGCCGCCGCCGTCGCAACGCCGTCACGGTGGGGCTCGCCTGTCTGGCGACCGCGTTGGGGCTGAGCTGGCTGGTGCTGATCCTGGCGGTGCTGCTGTGGAACGGCGTCGGCGGCCTGTCGCTGTCGGTGTTCACCGAAATGACGCCGCCGCCCGGCCGGACCGGGGGGCTCCTCAACCCGATCGCCGGCAGTCTGGCGATGACCACGATCGCGGTCGCGATCGGCACGCCGCTCGGCATCCTCGCCGGCACCTACATGGCCGAATACGGACGCTACGACCGCCTGACCGTCGTGGTGCGGTTCGTCAACGATATCCTTCTCAGCGCGCCGTCGATCGTGATCGGGTTGTTCGTCTACGCGGTCATGGTCGCCCGGATGGGACATTTCTCCGGCTGGGCGGGCGCGGTGTCGCTGGCGGTGATCGTCGTCCCGGTGGTGGTGCGGACCACCGAGGACATGCTGACGCTGGTCCCCGACACGCTGCGCGAGGCGGCCGCCTCGATCGGCCTGCCGCGGTCGCTGATGATCCGGCGGGTCGCCTATCCGGCGGCGCGCGCCGGCATGGTCACCGGCGTGCTGCTGGCGATCGCGCGCATCAGCGGCGAGACCGCGCCTCTGCTGTTCACGGCGCTCAACAACCAGTTCTGGAGCACCGACCTCAACGCCCCGGTCTCCAGCCTGCCGGTCGTCATCTTCCAGTTCGCGCTCAGCCCCTACCGCGACTGGCAGCAACTGGCCTGGACCGGCGCCCTCATCATAACCCTCGCGGTGCTCGCGCTCAGCATCATCGCCCGTTTCCTCGTCGCCCGGAGAAGATCATCATGAGTGTCGCAACCGTCCTGGCCCCCAGCGTCACCCGGCCCCGGTCGACCACCGACGGGCTCGAGGAGAAGATTTCGGTCCGCAACCTCGACTTCTTCTACGGCGACAACCGCGCGCTCAAGAACATCGACGTGCCCTTGTACTGCGGCAAGGTGACCGCCTTCATCGGGCCGTCCGGCTGCGGCAAGTCGACGCTGCTGCGTGTCCTCAACCGGATGTACGACCTTTATCCGAACCAGCGCGCCACCGGCCGGGTGGAGCTCGACGGCGAAGACATCCTGTCGACTGCGCAGGACGTCAATCTGTTGCGCGCCAAGGTCGGCATGGTGTTCCAGAAGCCGACGCCGTTTCCGATGACGATCTACGAGAACATCGCCTTCGGCATCAGGCTGTACGAGCGGCTGTCCAAGCCGGAGCTCGACCAGCGCGTCCACCACGCGCTCGCGCGCGCCGCGCTGTGGGACGAGGTCACGGACAAGCTCGGCGCCAGCGGCGTGTCGCTGTCCGGCGGCAAGCAGCAGCGCCTGGGCATGGCCCGCACCGTGGCGGTGCGGCCCGACGTGATCCTGTTCGACGAGCCGTGCTCGGCCCTGGACCCCATTTCCACCGCCAGGATCGAGGAGTTGATCGACGAGCTCAAGAACGACTACACGATCGCCATCGTGACCCACAACATGCAGCAGGCGGCGCGCGTGTCGGATTTCACCGCCTTCATGTATCTGGGCGAGTTGATCGAGTTCGACGACACCATCATCATGTTCACGTCGCCGGACAACCGGCGGACGCAGGACTACATTACCTGCCGCTTCGGGTGATCCGGACGACGCACGTCATCAGACGCGAGGATGTT
>JAVBUK010000356.1:0-4133 GCA_031555345.1 Xanthobacteraceae bacterium
AATCCTGGCGTCGATGACCGTGCCGACCTTCATGTCCCACTGAACGGCTCGCCCCCGCCGGCCCCCGCGCCGGCGGGCCCATGGGTCACGGCACCCGACCGGCCATCGGCTCAGGCGACATCTTCATCCGCGGACAAAACCGTCTGCACCACCAGCCCGCGCGCCCGGGCATCGGCCACGCCGAGGGCGCGCAGGACCAACAGCGCCAGCGCCTGCACGGCACCGCGCGCAGCGGCCGGCTCGGTCGCGGCCGGTGCCAGCGGGCCGATCACCCCTTCCAGCCGGGCGCCGACGATCGCCGGCGCCGCCAGCGCCGCATCCTGCGCGGGAAGATACCCGCCGTGCATCGCGGTCTCGATCCGCGCCGCGAACTCGGCCGCCAGCGCCTGGCGATAGGCCAGCCGCACCGCGTCGATTGCCGCATCGACCGGCTCGGCGATCACCGACCAGGACAGCCGGCGGTGGCGAACGGCACGGGTCGCGAAGGTCAGGATCGCGGCGGCCAGCGCCGACAGCGGTCCCGGCGCCGCATCGGCCGCCCGGCGGATCGCCGCGATCTCACGGTCGGACGCCGCCGCAATCAGCGCCGCGACCAGGTCGGTCTTGGCCGGAAAATAGCGATAGACCGTGCCGGCGGCGATCCCGGCGCGCCCGGCGACCGGTACGATCTGCACCGCATTCATGCCGGATTCGGCCGCGATCGCCTGCGCCGCGACGATGATGGCATCGTGGCGGGCAGCCAGGCGCTGGATGACGCGTTCGGTGCGACGATAGGCCATGCGAACCGGGCGGTTGAGCGCAACCAAGTGGTGGATTTGACGTTCCGATCACCCGTGCGGCGCGCGCTTGATCGGAACGTCAAATCCAGAACCACACTAGCATCCTGGCGTTGCTGGTGTCCTGTCGGTTCCGACGTTGGTAGCGGGCGGGCGACAAACGGAATCGAACGTCGGAACCGGGACGGGATTCGATTGCTCTGGCAAGCCGCCGGGTGGCGGCCGCCGATCGAAGCGATCGCGGCGCGCGGGCGGCGCCCGCGACCTCACCCGGACCTTCTGCGGCGCGGTCCACGGCGTGATCGCTTCGGCTGCACCGCCGGTGGTGGCAACACGCAGGCGGCGGTCAGGCGGATTTGATCTCGATCCGCCGTTCCTTTTTCGCCAGATCGGCCGGTTTGGGCAAACGGATGCACAGCACGCCCTTGTCGAACCGGGCCTCGACGCTGGCCGGGTCCGGGTCGAACGGGAGACGGACCGAGCGGGTGAACGCGCCGCTGCTGCGTTCGATCGTGTGCCAGTTCCTGTCCCTTTCGGTGCGCTCGACCTTCTTTTCTCCCCGGATGGTCAGCATGCCATTCGACAGCATCACCTCGACATCCTTTTCATCGACCCCCGGCAGCTCGGCGGTCACCTCCAGCCCGTCGTTGCCCTCGACGACGTCGACCTTGGGCACCATGGCGCCGGCAAAGGTGGAGCCCGGAAACGGCATCCGACGCGAAAACTCTTCGAACGTCCGTTCGATTTCGCGAAACAGCGAGCCCAACGAACCACCGTCCCGTCCGAACATCGACGGCAGATTCGGTCCAGCCATGACGACCTCCATCCGCTGGTGCGCAGGGAATTCGCCGCGGCCGGGCACCAGCTCGCCGACCGAGCGGCCCTCACGATGCAAACATGGCATCGTGCCGGTGGCGTTCAAGCGCGGGTGGCGGCTGGCCGGCGGCGGGTCGGGCTGGCGGCCGATCCGACCGCAGCCATGCACCCTGGTCGGCGGCGCAGCGCAAAACTGCGGGGTGCGCCCCCTGGTCCGGTCGCGCATAATGGCCGCGTCATCCCCCCGGGCGCGATTTTTCCAAAATGGCTTTCGACCATCGCCGCATCAGCCTGGCCATTGCCGGTTGGAGCGCGTTTCTCAACCTCTATTCGCCCCAGGCGCTGCTGCCGGAGCTGGCCCGCGAGTTCGGTTCCAGCGCGGCCCATACCAGCACCATCATGACCGCAAGCACCCTGGCAATCGCGGTCTCGGCGCCGTTCGCCGGGGCGGTCGCCGACGTGTTCGGGCGCAAGCGGATCATCGTCGCGGCGATGATCGCGGCGTCGATGCCGGGCGCGGCGAGCGTGCTGGCCCCCGACGTGGCGACGATCGCCGCCTGCCGCTTCGTCCAGGGGCTGTTGCTGCCGCCGATCTTCACGGTGGTGCTCGCCTATATCGGCGACGAGTGGCCGCCCCAACGGGTGCCGGGCGTGGTCGGGGTCTACGTGATGGGCGCGAGCTTCGGCGGGGTGTCGGGGCGCCTGATCACCGGCATCATTGCCGATATCGCCGGCTGGCGTGCCGGCATGATGGTGATCGCCGTCCTCACCGGTCTGGCCGGCCTGCTGCTCGCCGCCACCTTGCCGCGCGAAAAGAATTTTGTCCGCTCGCAAGGGCTGGCGGCATCGGCGCGGCAGATGGTCCGGCATCTCGCGAACCCGGCACTGATCGCCACCTATGCGGTCGGGTTCGGCGTCCTGTTCAATTTCATCGCCGCCTATACCTATCTGGGCTTCCGCCTGGCGGCGGCGCCCTACCATTTTTCCAACAGCGCCCTCGGCTTGCTGTTCGTCACCTTCCTGGTGGGGGCGCTGAGCGCGCCGCTGTCCGGGCGCGGTATCGTCCTGCTCGGGCGGCGCAACTTCATGTTCGTGCTGATAGCGACCTGGATGCTCGGCACCTTGCTGCTGCTGACGCCGGCGGTGCCGGTGATGATTATCGGCCTGATGTCGGGGGCGGGCGCCGGCCTGGTGGCGCAGGCGGTGTCGACCGGCTATGTGACGGTCAGCGCCAAGGAAGGGCGTTCGTCGGCCATCGGCCTCTATTTCACCGCCTACTATGTCGGCGGCAGCGTCGGGGCATTCCTGCCCGGCCTGACCTGGGAGACCTGGGGCTGGCCGGCGGTCGTCGTCGAGATGATGGTGATGCTCGCGGTGATGGCGCTGGTGGTGCGACTGGCCTGGTCGGCGTCGTCGCGCGAGTGAGGCTGCGGGCGGCAGGACACGCCGTCAGGCCCGAAACCCCACGAAGACGGCAAAACGGCCCCTGGAGACCCGGGGGCCGTCGCCACGACTTGCGATACGACTACAATGCGGGCGAACTCACGCCTGCGGCTGCGGCTCCATCCCGCCGGCCTCCGGGCGCGGCCGCGGCTTGCCGGCGGTCGGCACCGCGGAGTGGCGCGGCCCCGACGGCTCGATGGCCGACTCGCGGTTCGGCCGCTTGCCGTTGATCAGGTCCTTGATCTCGTCGCCGGTCAGCGTCTCGAACTCCAGCAGCCCGCGGGCCAGCGTCTCCAGGGCGTTGCGCTTTTCGGTGAGGATCAGCTGCGCCTCGTTGTAGCCGGCCTCGACCAGCTTGCGGATCTCGGAATCGATCTTCTGCGCCGTCGATTCGGAAATGTTCTGCTGGCGCGCGACCGAGTAGCCGAGGAAGACCTCCTCCTGGTTCTCGCCATACGCCACGGTGCCGAGTTCCTGCGACAGGCCCCAGCGGGTGACCATCATGCGGGCGAGCTTGGTCGCCTGCTCGATGTCCGAAGAGGCTCCCGACGTCACCTTCTCGCGCCCGAACACCAGTTCCTCGGCGACCCGCCCGCCCATCATGATGGCGAGCCGCGAGGTCATCTGCTCGAGCGACATCGACATTTTGTCGCGCTCCGGCAGCTGCATCACCATGCCGAGCGCACGCCCGCGCGGAATGATGGTGGCCTTGTGCACCGGATCGGTGGCCTTGACGTTCAGCGCCACGATGGCGTGCCCGCCCTCGTGATAGGCGGTCAGCATCTTTTCTTCCTCGGTCATGACCAGCGACTTGCGCTCGGCCCCCATCATGACCTTGTCCTTGGCGTCCTCGAACTCGACCTGGGTCACCATCCGCTTGTTGCGGCGCGCCGCCATCAGCGCCGCCTCGTTGACCAGGTTGGCGAGGTCGGCGCCGGAGAAGCCGGGCGTGCCGCGCGCCACCGTCTTCAGGTTCACGTCGGGCGCCAGCGGCACCTTGCGGACGTGGACCTTCAGGATGCTCTCGCGGCCGACGATGTCGGGATTCGGCACCACCACCTGGCGGTCGAACCGGCCGGGGCGCAGCAGCGCCGGATC